>JBGPVQ010000178.1:0-6013 GCA_041491785.1 Gemmatimonadota bacterium
CACCCGCGCCCCGGTCGCGGCGTCCCCGACCAGAGCGAATGCGGTCGGGCCGCTCCCGGAAATCGAGCAGCCCAGCGCGCCGGCCGCGAGCGCCGCGGCCTTGGCCTCGGAAAATCCCTCGAGCAACGGCGCCCGGGCCGGCTCGGCGATCCGGTCGTCGATGGCTCGGCCCAGTAGCGCCAGATCGCCCGAGAACGCCCCGGCGACGATTCCGGCGACCTGCGCCGCCTGATGGAGCGCGATGGCTCGCGTCACGGTGTCGGGCAGCACGGCGCGCGCCTCGCGGGTACCCATCGAGCGGTCGGGGTGAGCCAGCACGATCCGAAGATCCGGTGGCACCGGAAGCCGGATCACGTCCAGCGGATCGAGCGAGCGGATCAGCACCAGGCCGCCCAGCAGGCTGGGCGCCAGGTTATCCGCGTGTTGTCCCGCCAGCGCGCTCTCCGCCTCGAGGGCCGCGAGCAGGATCTGGTCGGTATCGAGTGGGTGGTCTAGCAGGAAATTGGTGGCGACCGCGGCCGCCACTGCCGACGCGGCGCTGCCGCCCTGCCCGCCCGACAAGGGGAGCCCCTTCTCGACGCGGAGACGAACCCCGAAGCCGGCGCCGGCGCGGCGGAGCATCGCCAGCGCCGCGATTCCGCTGGCATGCCGGGTTGGATCGCGGGAAAGCGACGGGTCTCCCGGCTCGGCGACCTCCACACCGCCCTGCTCGATCCGCTCGGCGGCCACGACGTCTCCAGCCCCCGCCACCGCCAGGCCCAGGATATCCAATCCGGGACCGACGTTGCCGACCGACCCCGGGGCGAAGACGCGGACCTGTGCGGACATGCGCGGATTGTATACTTTCGTCCGTCCCCGGGATAGCGGGGACCGCTGGCTCCCTGGTTCCCTGGCCCCCTAACTCCTTGGCTATGCGCATCGGCGTCCTCCGGGAGACCGCCCCGCACGAACGGCGTGTGGCTCTCGTTCCGCAGACGGTCCAAAGACTCCGCGCCGGGGGGCACGAGATCTTCGTGGAACCCGGTGCCGGTGCCACCGCCTTTTTCCCTGACAGCGCGTACGCGGCCGCCGGTGCCACCGTCGCTGCCGATCGGGCGGGTGTGCTGAGCCGCGCCGACCTGCTCCTCGGCGTCCAGCGGGCCCAGCCCGGCGACCTCGAGCTCCTCCCCGAGGGCGCGGTGGTGATCTCGCTGCTCGGCCGCCCGACCGCGGGGGCCTTTCTCGCGGCGGCCGCCGCGCGGCGGCTCACCGTCCTCGCCATGGAGCAGGTCCCCCGCACCACCAAGGCGCAGGCGATGGACGTCCTGTCCTCGCAGGCAACCATCGCGGGCTACCAGGCTGTGCTGCTCGGGGCCAGCCGGATGGCGCGGCTCCTTCCCATGCTGACCACCGCGGCGGGCACGATTCCACCCGCCAAGGTGTTCGTCCTGGGGGCCGGCGTGGCGGGCCTCCAGGCCATCGCGACGGCCCGCCGGCTGGGCGGGGTGGTGAGCGCGTTCGACGTGCGCCCCGCGGTGCGGGAAGAGGTCCAGAGCCTGGGCGCGACGTTCGTCGAAGCGGAGGCGGTGTCGGCCGGAGCGGCGGGTGAGGGCGGGTATGCCAAAGAGCTGGCCCAAGAGCAGCAGGCCAAGGTGTTGGCGGCGGTGGGAAGGGTGATCCGCGACATGGACCTGGTCATCACCACGGCGGCGATCCCCGGCCGGCCGGCACCCCGCTTGATCACCGCGGAAATGGTCGCCGGGATGAAACCCGGATCGGTGATCGTCGACCTGGCGGTGGAATCCGGCGGCAACTGCGAACTGTCCCGGGCGGACGAGACCGTGATCGAGCATGGCGTCGCCGTCATCGGCGCCGCAAACCTCCCGAGCAGCATCCCGCAACACGCCAGCGTCATGTACAGCCGCAACCTGCAGAACCTTCTCGAGTATCTCGTCAAGGAGGGGCGGTTCACCCTTACGGCCGGCGACCCGATCAGCGGCCCGATGACCGTTGCCCTGGAGCCTCGATGACTCTCACGACCGTCATTCAGTTCTATGTCTTCGTGCTGGCGGCCTTCGTCGGCTTTCAAGTGATCAGCCGGGTGCCCCCCCTGCTCCACACCCCGCTGATGTCCGCCGCGAACGCGATTACCGGCATTTCGCTGGTGGGTTCGCTGGTGGCGGCGGGCAGCAACCATGGCTCCCTGAGCAACTGGCTCGGCCTCATCGCCGTGGTCTGCGCGACGGTCAACGTCGTGGGTGGGTTCCTGATCACCGACCGGATGCTCAAGATGTTCAAGCGCGACGGACGGAAGGCACCGTGAACGGGGGCCTTCCGGGCCGCGAGCTCGCCATCCAGGCGATCTACCTCGCCAGCGCGGTGTTCTTCATCGTCGGCCTCCGGGGGCTCTCCGGGCCGGAACGCGCCCGGGCGGGGATGGCCCAGGCGGCCTTCGGAATGCTCCTGGCAATCGTGGGGACGCTGCTGCACCAGGACATCGTCCGCTTCGACTGGATCGCCGCGGGCTTGTTGATCGGGACCGTCATCGGGGTCATCATCGGCCGGCCGTTGTTCATCTCGGTGCCGATGACCGCCATGCCGCAGTGGGTGGCGCTCTCCCACGCCGCGGGCGCCGTGGCGGCCACCCTGGTGGGCGTCAACGAGTACCTGCAGCTCGGCGCCGGTACGCCGCGCGGGGTGATGGCCGCACTGGGATTCGAGGTGTTCCTCGGGGCCTTGACGGTGACCGGAAGCGTCATGGCCTTCGGCAAGCTGCAGGAAATCTTGCCGGGGCGGCCGGTCACCTGGCCGCTCCAGAACATCGGCAACCTCCTGCTGCTGGCGGGCGCCCTCGGGCTGATCGTGGCGCTGGTGGTGAATCCCGGCCTGTCAAGCGGCTTCTGGGTGATGCTGGCCATCGCGGCGGCGCTGGGCGTGCTGATGGTGCTTCCTATCGGTGGCGCGGATATGCCGGTGGTGATTTCGCTCCTCAACGCTTACGCCGGACTTTCCGCGTCCGCGATGGGCTTCGCGCTCAACAACAATCTGCTGATCATCGCCGGGGCCCTGGATGGGGCGTCCGGCTTCCTCCTGTCGGTCCTGATGTGCAAGGCGATGAATCGCTCGTTCGCCAACGTGCTGTTCGGCGCGTTCGGCGCCAGCGTCGCGTCCGCGGCGAAGGGGGGGGACGGCGGGGAAATGCGGGCCCTCACCCCCGAGGATGCCGCGGTCCGGCTGGCCTACGCCAAGGCGGTGATCGTCGTGCCGGGCTACGGACTCGCGGTGGCCCAGGCCCAGCACGCGCTGCGCGAACTGACCGACCTGCTGGAGAAGCGGGGAGTGGAGGTGAAATACGCCATTCACCCCGTAGCGGGGCGAATGCCCGGGCATATGAACGTCCTCCTCGCCGAGGCCAACGTCCCGTACGATCGTCTCTACGACATGGAGGAGATCAACAGCGAGTTCGACCGAACCGACGTCGCCCTGGTCATCGGCGCCAACGATGTGGTGAACCCGGCGGCCCGCACCGATCCGGCGAGCCCGATCTACGGGATGCCGATCCTCGATGTCGATCACGCCCGGACCGTGATCGTGCTCAAGCGGGGCAAGGGGGCGGGGTTTGCCGGAATCGAGAATGCACTCTTCGTCAACCCGAAAACCTCGATGCTGTTCGGGGACGCGAAGGCCTCCCTGGCCCGCCTGGTGAGCGAGCTCAAGGCGCTCTGAAACGTGCAGATGGGCCCGGTTCGGGCGTCTCCTAGACGGTCGAACGCGGGGGGCACCGCACGGGCACCAGGCGAGAACCCTCCCAACTGTCTGACTCTTTGACGGTGTAGGCGCAACCCCAAGAAGCGCTTCGATTTACCTAACCCATTGATTTTGTGTGGTTTAGGTGCTATATTGGTGGCTTGGGTTTCATGGCGGCGGGAATCCGATTCCCGCTTGAGAGATAGCAGAAAAACGCGCAAGTGACGAAGGAGGCGATGGACGTGGCGACTGCCCCTCGCACCAAGCGTAACGCAGTGAAGCCGGCCCAGATCGCCAAGGCGGTCGATGAGGGCCGGGAGAGCCTGGATCTCTATCTGGACGAGATCAGCCGGGTGCCGCTCCTCTCGCGGGATGAGGAGATGGAGTTGGCCCGGAAGGCCTTCCGAGGCAACGTGGCGGCGCAGGAGCGTCTGGCGCGCCACAACGTGCGTTTCGTGGTGTCGGTCGCGAAGAAGTTCCAGAATCGCGGGGTGCCGCTCGTCGATCTCATCGGCGAGGGGAACCTCGGGCTCATGACGGCTGCCCGGAAGTTCGACCCCGATCGCGGGGTCAAGTTCATCTCCTACGCGGTGTGGTGGATCCGCCAGGCGGTGCAGGCTGCCATCGCGCGCCACGGGCGTCCGGTGCGGGTGCCGCTCAATCGGACGGCGGACCTGAGCCGGCTGGGCCGCACCACCACGCTCCTCAAGGAGCGTCTCGGGCGGATGCCGACCACCGAGGAGCTGGCGCGGGCCACCGGGCTCACCCCCGAGGCGGTGCGGTCGCTGAGCGCGCTCAATTCCGAAGCGGTCCGGCTGGACCATCCCACCCGCGACGGCGACGGCAACGAGCGCATCGAGCGCTTCGCGGCGGACCAGGAAGGGACCGACGCAGGCACCATGGCCAATAGCCAGACTCAGGACATCGAGGCGGCTCTCGCCACGCTGCCGCCGAGGGATGCGAAGGTGCTCCGGCTCTACTTCGGGATCGAGGACGGCCAGAGCCGGACTCTTGAGGAAATCGGCCGGATGATGGGCGTAACCCGCGAACGGATCCGCCAACTTCGCGACCGGGCGCTGGTCCGGCTGCGCGAGGGGGAAACCGGAGAGCGGTTGAAGGATCTCGTCGCCTAGCGGAACGCAGCACTCGCAACACGGCCCTCTGGTCCCAGACCAGAGGGCCGTTTCGCATCCGGGAGGCCGCGGGCTACCTACCCAGGAACAGCCTCAGCACCCGCGGCAGGATCCCTCCGTGCACGAGGTATTCGACCTCCACCGGCGAATTGAGCCGCACCACCGCCCCGAAGGCGGTTTCTTTGCCGGCCTCGTCGCGAGCGCGCACCCGCACCTTCCCTCCCGGCCGGAGGCCCGCCGCCACTCCGGAGATCGAGTAGACCTCTCGGCCGGTAAGTCCCAACGATTCGCGAGACTCCCCCGGCTCGTACCCCAGGGGGAGGACGCCCATGCCCACCAGGTTGCTGCGATGAATACGCTCGTAGCTTTCGGCCAACACCGCCTTCACCCCAAGCAGGGTGGTACCCTTCGCCGCCCAGTCCCGGCTCGAGCCGGTGCCGTACTCCTTCCCGGCGAGGATCAGCAGGGGTGTGCCGGCGGCGAGGTACCGCATCGCGGCGTCGTAGATCGAGAGGACTTCGCCCGAGGGGAAGTGCAGGGTCCAGTTCCCCTCCTTGTCGGGGACCAGCCGGTTCTTGATGCGCACGTTGCCGAAGGTTCCGCGCATCATCACCTCGTGATTGCCGCGCCGCGCTCCGAAGGTGTTCCAATCCACCTGCTCCACGCCGTGTTCGCGGAGGTACTGGGCCGCCGGACCGCTCTTGGGAATTGCCCCGGCAGGAGAGATGTGATCGGTGGTGACCGAATCGCCCAGCGAGGCGAGAATCCGCGCCCCCTGGATGTCCCCCAGTGGCGCGGAGTCAGCGGCCAGACCCTGGAAGAACGGCGGTTCCTGGATGTAGGTCGAGTCCCGGCTCCAGAGGAAGCGATCCCCCTGCGGGATCGCGAGAGCGCGCCACTCCTCGTCCCCGTCGAACACGGTGGCGTACCGCTCCTTGAAAAGCTCGGGGCGAAGCGAGGCGGCCATGGTCGCCCGGATCTCCTCGGCAGCGGGCCAGATCTCCCGCAGAAACACCGGCTGGCCGGCCGGATCAGTGCCGAGCGGCTCGGTCGTCAGGTCCACGTCCACCCGCCCGGTCAGGGCGAATGCCACCACCAGCATCGGGGAGGCGAGGTAATTGGCCCGGACGAGCGGGTGCACCCGCGCCTCGAAG
>JBGPVQ010000179.1:0-6008 GCA_041491785.1 Gemmatimonadota bacterium
CCGATTTCCCTCCGGATGCCCTGGCGCTCGTTGTCGAACTGCGGTTTGATCAGGTTCCACAACGAATCCATCGCCGGCTGGTGCCGGTCGAGGACCGCCTGGATGCTGTCGCGCTGGGCCGGGGTGAGGCTGAGCTGGTCGGCCAGGCGCGCAACGAACCCGCTGGGACCGCGGCTCCCGCCCCGCGGCCCGTGCGCCCGGTGGTCGACCATCGTGGTGGCCGCGCCTCCCACCAGTCCGCCGATCACGAATGTGGCGAGGAGTAGCGCGGTCGCCCCCAACCGGGAGTTGGTCATCGGTCCTCCATCACCGCGGACACGAATTCATCCTGGGCGGAAACCCGCGACATGACGACCGTGTGCGCCGGCAGCGAGGCGATAGTCACCCCCTGCTCCCCGGCGGGTCCCGCCGCCGCGAACCAGGCGCCCAGCCAGATCAGGAAACCCGCCGCGATCGCGGCCGCCATGACCCGGGGCTCGGCCCAATGGGCGAGGACGTCCCACTGGGTCCCTCGGCCGGCGCCCGCCACGGCAAGGCGCAGCCGACGCAGAAAGGCCTCCGGCGCGGGGCCGGTGAGCTGCTCGCGCAGCATCCGGCCCAGCTCCGGATCGGACTGATGATCGAACGGCGACATGGTCATTTCATTCCCTCCGCCAGCGTTCCCAGCGATGCACGCATCGCCCGGCGCGCGTGAAACACGTAGGACCGCACGGTCCCCTCCGGAACCCCCAAGGCTTCGGCGATGTCCCGGTGCCCCCAACCTTCCGCATCGAACAGCACCAGCGCGATCCGTTGCCGCTCCGGCAGATTGGCGAGCCCGGCGTCGATCTTGGCCCGAAGCAACGCGGCCTCGGCCATGCGATCCGGACCGAGGCCGCCGGACTCCAGAGTCTCCGCGATCGGCTCGGCCTGCCGCACCCGGCTGCGGCGGCGAGCATCGAGCGCGGCGTTGACCACGATCCGCATCAGCCACGGCCGGAAGGGCCGCGCCGGATCGTAGCGGTCGATGGCCCGCCAGGCCGCAAGCATGCCTTCCTGCACCGCGTCGTCCGCGTCGTCGTCATCACGGAGGATCGCGCGAGCAGCCCGCCGGGCGGCGAGGCCGTGCCGGTCGATCAGGCTGCCGAAGGCGTCGGGATCACCGTCCGCAGCGGCCTTCGCCAGCACGGCGTCTTCCACGTTCGAATTACGCAGCCGGGGCTCCGGGCGTTGAGGTCGTTGTGCTGCAAGAAGATACGCACTCGGCGTAAGGCACGGCGAGTGGTGTCTTGTCGGCCGGCCGTTGGATGGATGCACGGAATCTGGAGCGGGTCGCGCCGAGGGTCAGGCGGTGCGATCGCCGAGGGTCTCGAGCCAGGAGGTCAGGGCGAGCCAAAGGCTCAGCGCTGCGAAAAAGGCGGCCATCGAGCGGGGGAAAAAGAGGAAGAGGGTTCCGATTCCGGCGAGGATGAGGCTGTATTGCAGAAGTACCGTGCGGCGGGCGCCCGCCAGCAGGCCCCAAACGGCCACCACCGCCCGCTGGCGCCGCTCCCTCAGGCCCGGACGGTGGCTGGGCGGGGCCGGCGCCGGCGCGAGCGGCACCAAGCGGCGACGGGCGCCGGATCCTCGGGCGGGGTAGCCGATCTCGACGCTGCCGTCGAGGTCCTGGCGGAATTGTGCCTCCATGGCCTTGGCCAGGGGAACGTCGTCCGCAACCACATCGACCTCGTAGTTGGCCAGCAAACTGGAGAGATTCAGATTGGTCGAGCCGATTCGCGTCCATCGCCCGTCCACGACGATGGTCTTGGCGTGAAGCATCGGACCCCGCCATTCGAAGATCCGGACCCCCGCCCGCAGCAGATCGCGATATCCGATTCGGGAGAGGTTGCGAACGTGGGTGAGATCACTGCTTCCGGGTACCAAGATCCGCACATCGACTCCCTCGCGAGCCGCGTCGAGCAGCGACTGATAGATCCCCCGCGGCGGCACCAGGTAGGCATCGGTGATCCAGATCCGTTCCGCGGCGCCCGCCAGGAGCAGCTCGGTCGCCCGGGCAGCGCGCACTCCACCGGGCTCGCCCACCACGATACGCAGCGCGGAATCGCCGGCCACCGGCGCTTCACCGGCCAGCTCGGTCTCGTGCAACGGGGTCCCGGCCAGGCGCCAGGCCCCCGCAAAGGCCCGGTCGAGGAAGGCTGCCGCCGGCCCCTCGATCGCCACCGCGGTGTCCCGCCACGGCGCGCGGCCCCGCGCGGGGGCTCCGGCCCATTCATCGCCGATGCAGAGGCCGCCGATGACGGCGGTCTCGCCGTCGACCACCAGGAGCTTGCGGTGATCCCGAGCGAGGTTGTTGCGGAGCCGGAGAAATTGCGGCGGATTGAATTTCCGGACCGTGGCCCCGGCGTCCCGGAGCCTGCGCCAGAAGGACGGCCGGGTGGTGAGCGAGCCAAGCCAATCGGTCAGGACCCGCACCTTCACTCCGGAGCGGGACCGCTCGCAGAGCGCGTCGGCGAACCGCCGGCCGGTGGCATCGCTCCGGATGATGTAGTTGTCGAGATGGATCCACTTGGTCGCCGCGGCGATCCGCTCCAGCATCGCCGGGTAGACCCGAGGCCCATCGAAGAGCAGGGTAACCCGGTTCCCCGGGATGGGGCGGCTCCCGGCCGCGCGGTCCATCGCGCGCTCGACGACCTCGATCGGGAGGCCGTGCCGCGGATTGGCCGGACTGGTCACCCGGAGCCGAGGCCGAGCGACCCCTCGTGCGGGCGGAGGGCCAGTATCACGAAGGCGATCAGCTCCTCGAGCGGCACCCCGAGTTCTTCGGCGCCCTTGAGCACGTCCTCGCGACTCACCCCTCGCGCGAACGCCTTGTCCTTGAGCTTCTTCTTGACGCTGGCGACCTCGAGATCGGCCAAGCTGCGGGACGGCCGCACCAGCGCGCAGGCCACCAGAAAACCGCAGAGCTCGTCGACCGCGAAGAGCGCCCTGGCCATGGATGTGGTACGCGGAACGCCGGTGTACGCGGCGTGGCCAAGGACCGCCTGCTGCGCCTCAGGGGAGAGGCCCTTTCCGGCGAGAATCCGCACCCCCTCGGACGGGTGCTCGCGGTCGGGGACGCGCTCCGGGTTGGGAAATCGCTCGTAGTCGAAATCGTGAAGCAGCCCGACCACGCCCCACTCCTCAGGGTCGGCGCCGTACTTGCCGGCCATCGCACGCATGGCCAACTCGACCGCGTACATGTGCTTCCGCAGGGCATCGGAAGCGGTGTACTCGTGCATCAGGGAGAGTGCCTCGTCACGGGTCAGCATGGGGCCAAGGGAGCTAGGGAGTCGGGGAACTGGGGAGCTAGTGTTGGGTCCCGCCACCCTCCTGGGGCAGCTGCGACACGGAGAGCGGCACCCTGAGCGCCGTGCCGGCATCCACGGCGATCTCGAACGCGTAGGCGCCCGGCCGGGGCAGCGGGACGTCGAACACCAGCACGGCGCCGGCTTCGATTTCGGTGATACCGGCGGGCGGCTCGCCGAATTGGACGGTCCCTTCCCCACCCATCAGCTCGGCGCCGGAGTCGTCCACGAAGCGGATCCGGATCGGGTGCTCGCCGACCTCGGTCCGGCGCCCGTGGACCCGGAGCACCAGGTGGGTGCGCGGGTGGACGGCCGGGAAGGTGGCAACCCAGACGTGCTGGAAGATGCCGAGGACCGAGAGCTTGCCGTGCTGGTCGATGAGGGCGTAGTCGGCGAGGACCGCGAAGTCGACCTGCACCTCAGACAACCCGGATCGACGTGATCCCATCATCCTTGCGAATCGCGTTCACCACGTCCATCCCGGCCGTCACCTGGCCGAAGACGGTGTGCTTCCGGTCAAGATGCGCCTGAGGGGAGTGACAGATGAAAAACTGACTCCCGCCGGTGTCCTTGCCGGCATGCGCCATGGAGAGTGTGCCGGCCAGGTGCTTGTGGGTGTTGAGGTGGGTCTCGCACTTGATCTTGTATCCCGGTCCACCGGTCCCCACCCGGGGGTCGGTCGAATTCCGGGAGAGGGGATCTCCGCCCTGGATCATGAAGTCGGGGATGACCCGGTGGAACCTGGTACCGTCGTAGAACTCCGCATTGGCGAGCTTCTCGAAATTCGCCACGGTGGTAGGAACTTCGGCGTCGAAGAGCTCCGCGGTGATGGTACCGCGCGAGGTGACGATGGTGGCGGTCTTCATGTCGATCGTAAACCTCGAAAAAGGAGGCGCGAGGAGCGAACCGCGGGTAGAAGTGTAGCGAAGCCCGGTGCCGCCCGCACGGTTGGTCCTCCCGCGCAAAGCTAGTACAATAGGCGGATGGACGAGCTCGAGCAGCTCCGCCGGGATGCCATCCGTATCCTCTCCACCGCGCTCGCGTCGGACCAGCTTTCCGTCGAGCAGTTCGAGTCGCGCTTGGCGTTGGTCCGCCAGGCCCCCAACCGCGCCACGCTCGACGCGATCGTCGCCGACGTCCTCCCGAGCGGAGCCTACACCCTTCCGGCCAGCCTGGCGCCCGCCCTCGTCGACCACACCGGATACTCCCCGGTGGAGCCCGCCGAGGTGCTCCGCATCGCGACCGTGTTCGGCAGCTCGAAGCGGGGCGGCTCATGGACCGTGCCGCTCCGCCTCGAGCTGCGCGTGGTCTTCGGCGAGCTGACCATCGATCTCCGCGACGCGGTCTTCGGCACGGACGTGCTCGACGTGGTCGTCCACGTGACGCTCGGGAGCTTGACCTTGATCGTGCCGGCCGGCGCGCAGGTGGAAAACGAGTGCCACGAGCGAATGAGCAGCTCGAGCCACTCCACCCGCTCGGCCCGCGGCGCGAGTCCGATCGGGCTGCTAATCCGGATCACCGGGCGGGTGTTCGTCGGCAGCCTCGATATCAAGGAGCGCCGGCGGACCACGGAGGAAAAGGAACCCCCGGCGTGGAAGCAGATGCTGGGGATGGGCGACGACTGAGTCACACCCGCGCCGAAGGACAGAGCTTCCGCACCGCGCACTCCCCGCACCGGGGCCTCCGCGCAATGCACACCCGCCGACCGTGCCAGATCAGCAGGTGCGAGACGATCGTCCAGTCCTTCCGCGGGATCAACGCCATGAGGTCCCGCTCGATCTTCTCGGGCGTCTTCTGCCGGGTCAGCTTGAGGAGCGCGGAGAGCCGGGCAACGTGGGTGTCCACGGTGACCCCCTCGTTGAGGCCGTAGGCATTACCGAGGATCACATTCGCCGTTTTCCGGCCGACACCCGGGAGCACCCGGAGCGCGTCCATCTCCCGCGGCACCTGGCCGTCGTGCCGCTCCCCCAGGGCGTTCGCCATCCCGACCAAGCTCTTCGCCTTGTTGCGGAAGAAGCCGGTGGAGCGGATCAGCGCCTCGACATCGGCGCGCTCCGCCGAGGCGAGAGCGGCAGGCGTGGGGTACCGCGCGAAAAACGCCGGCGTCACCAGATTGACCCGGGTGTCGGTGCATTGCGCGGAGAGGATGGTCGCGACCAGCAGCTCGTAGGGCGTCCGGTGGGTCAGCTCGCAGTGCGCGTCGGGGTATTGCCGGCGGAGGCGCCCCACGATGCGCCCCGCGCGCCGCACCAGCGCCTCGGGGGACTCCCGGGGAGCTCGACCCGGGGGCTTGCTCCGCTTCACGACCGCCGGGCCCGGGCGAAGGCCAGGAAGTCCTCCGCCGATCTGGTGTTCAAGACATCCTCCTTTCGGAGCCCGCCTTTCCGCGCGATGCCGACGCCGTAGATCATGTTCCCAATTCCGGCCCGATCGTGGGCGTCGGAGCCGATCGATATCATCACCCCCAGCTCCCGGGCGCGGCGAAGCACCCGCCAGTCCAGATCCAGCCGATGCGGATCAGCGTTGATCTCGATGGCAACCCCGGTGGTCGCGGCTTTGGCGAAGACCCGCTCCACATCGAGCGGGTAGGCTTCCCGCGAAAGGAGCAGCCGGCCAGTGGGGTGGCCCAGGATGGTGAGATAGGGGCTGTCGAGCGCCCGGAGCACCCGGGCGGTCATCTCCGCC
>JBGPVQ010000180.1:0-5994 GCA_041491785.1 Gemmatimonadota bacterium
CGGGTTCGGCCTGTTCCTCTGGCTCCGGGAAGGCGCGGGCCACGCGTTGGAGTTCTTCACCGGGTACCTGGTGGAGCTCTCGCTCAGCGTCGACAACCTCTTCGTCTTCCTTCTGATCTTCCAGTACCTGGCGGTCCCCGCGGCGCTGCAGGCGCGGGCGCTCAAGTGGGGCATCTTCGGCGCGATGCTGATGCGCGGGGTGATGATCGCGTTGGGGGCCGCGTTGTTTGCGCAGTTCCACTGGATCATCTACGTCTTCGGGGCAATCCTGGTCTTCACCGGGATCCGGATGTTGCGGCTGGGCGGCGAGCAGCGCATCGAGCCGGAGCGGAACCCGCTGGTGCGGACGGCCCGCCGCTTTCTTCCCTTCACTTCCACCTACGACGGCAACCGTTTCTTCGTACGGTCCCAGGCGCGGTGGATGGCCACTCCGCTCCTGCTGGTGGTGCTGGTGGTGGAGTGGAGCGATCTGGTCTTCGCGATCGACAGCATTCCGGCGATTTTCGCGGTCACCCGCGACCCGTTCATCGTGTACAGCTCGAACATCTTCGCGATCCTGGGCCTCCGGGCGCTCTACTTCGTCCTGGCGGGGGCAATGGACCGGTTCGAGTACCTCAAACCGGCGGTGGCGGGGATCCTGATCTTCGTCGGGCTCAAGATGGCCGCGAGCCGCTGGTACGATCTCTCGACCCCGGTCTCGCTGGCGGTGATCGCCGGGTTGATCACCACCGGGGTGACCTTCTCGATCTGGAGGCCCGGCAGGAAGGAGTAGGATGGCTGGACGCGTTCCCGGAGAAGCCGTACCTTCGGGACAGGAGGTGGACCGTGCCCGATTTTCGTCCCCTCGTTTCTTCAACGATGTTGCTTCTCACCGCAGGCCTCGTTCCGGCGCCGCTCGCCTCACAAGCGGACACCACGCGCGTCATGATCGCGGGAACCGTCGTCGATCCGCTCCGGCAGCCGATCGAAGGGGCCGAGGTGCGGGTGGTGGGCGGAAAAGCCAGCGCGCTCACCTCGGCCGCGGGCACCTTCCGGCTGTTCCTGCCGCGGGCCAAGGAATTCCTGCTGCAGCTCCGCCGCCCCGGGTACAAGGCGCAGCTGCTCAAGCTGGACGGCGAGTGGAGCGGCACGGTGCTGCTCGAGCCCGGCGCGTTCGAGCTGCCCGAGGTCCAGGTTACGGCGCGCTACGCCAAGCCGGCGCAGTACGCCGGCACCACGAAATACGACGACTATTTCATGCGCCGAAGAATCGGATTCGGCGAGTTCATCAGCCGGGAGGACATCGAGCGACGGCAGCCGATGCGCAGCGTGGAAATGCTGGAGGGGAGAGCCGGGATCAACGTCTCGCTCAGGCCGCCGGGCGCGGGACAGGGCACCGTGGTGGCGTTCGCCCGGTGCCACGAGTATCCGCCCAAGATCAACGTCTACGTGGACGGGCACAAGCTCATTCCCGCGGGCGCCGCAACCCAAGGCGTAGGAGCCGAATCACCAATAATGGGGATTGGACGACGGCGTAACCCCGAGATCATGGGGGCCGTCGGTGAAATGATCGACCGCATCAACCCCAGCGACATCGAGCTCATCGAAATCTTCCGCGGCCCCGGCGAGCTCCCCGGCGAATTCAATGACGGCAATTGCGGCGCCATTTCCATCTGGACTCGGCAAGGCGCCCGGTGACCAGCCACACCCACTATCTCTGGTTCGAAACCAAGAGCCGGCAGGAAATCATCGACATCACCGACCAGGTTGCCGCCCAGCTCGAAGCCAGCGGGATCCGGGAGGGCTTCGCCCTGGTTTCCGCGATGCATATCTCCGCATCGGTCTTCGTCAACGACCACGAATCGGGACTCTGGCACGACATCCTGCACTGGCTGGAGGACACCATCGCCCCGTGGGACCCCGCCCGATACCGGCACAACGAGACCGGAGAGGACAACGCCGCCGCCCACTTGCGAAGCCTCACGGTCGGGCACGAGGTCATCGTCCCGGTCACCGCCGGAAAGCTCGATCTGGGTCCCTGGCAGCGGATCTTCTATGGCGAATGGGACGGCCGGCGCCGGAAACGCGTCATAATCAAGATCATGGGGGAATAGCCTGCCGGCGTGTCGCTTCGACACGACCCCCGCAAATCGGGGCGTCACCCGGACACGGCCCCGCCGAGTGGTCATCCGGACACCATGTCCCATAACACGTTGCACTGCGCTCCGCCCGGCACGCCCGATGCGGATAATTCTCGAGCCATGACTCGCCCCGCCCTCCTTGCCCTGACACTGCTCCTCGCCGCCACCGGCTGCGCGGCCCCCACCGCGCCCGGGGAGCACGACCAGCTGGCCGAGGCCCGGGCGCTCTGGAAGGCTCGGGGCAGCGATTCGTATACCATCGAGCTCAACCGCAGTTGTTTCTGCGTGCTCGCCGGCCGCCGGATGACGGTCACCGTCAAGGGTGGTGCGGTCGTGGGGGCGGACTACCTCGAGCCGAGCGGCCCGGTGGACCAGGCATTGCTCACCTACGTCCCCACCGTGTCCGATCTCTTCGATCTCATCCAGGACGCCCTCGACAAGAAGGCCGCCTCGTTCCTGGCCAGCTACGACCCGATCTACGGCTTTCCCACCCGCATCGAAGTCGACTACTCGGCCAACATCAGGGATGATGAGATGGCCATCTCCGCGAGCGGCTACGCACCCCTTCGCCAGCCCTGACCGATGAGCGCCTGGCGCTCGAGTTTCGGCCTCCCGGGATTGCTCGCCGCCCTGGTCGGCTGTTCACCGCCAACCGACAAGAGCGCGGGCCCGCCGCCGCTGCTCGAGGCGCTGCCGCGGAGCCTGACCGCTTCCGAGTCCCGCCTGGTCGCTGCCGGCAACCAATTCGGTTTCGATCTGCTCCACCGGGTTCGGGACGAAACGCCCGACGCCAACCTCTTCCTGTCCCCGATCAGCGCCAGCATGGCACTCGGCATGACGCTGAACGGCGCGGCCGGCACGACCCTCGATTCGATGCGGTTGGCCCTCCACCTCGACGGGGCGCCGATCGAAGAAATCAACGCCGGCTACCGGGGCCTGATCGATTTGTTGCGGGGACTCGACCACAGCAGCGATTTCCGGATCGCGAACTCGATCTGGGGCAAGACCGGGTTCCCGTTCCGGCCCGAGTTCCTGACCGCGGGCCGGGTCAATTTCGACGCGGAAATCCGGGCGATGGATTTCTCCTCGCCATCCACGGTCGACATCATCAATCAATGGGTGAACGACAAGACCGGCGGAAAGATCCCTACGATTCTCGACGCCATCGATGAGGGAGAAATCGCCTTCCTGATCAACGCCATCTACTTCAAGGGAAGCTGGCGGGTGGCGTTCGATCCCGGCGACACCCACCCGGGGCCTTTCCACTCCGGTGACGGCACTACGCAAAGCGTCCCGACCATGACGCTCGCACCCCGATCGCTCCGCTATGGGGCAACGGCGGACGGCGAGGTCGTCGAGCTGCTCTACGGCAACGGCGCGTTCGTGATGACGCTGGTGTTACCGCACCGGGATCGGAGCCTCGATCAGTTGCTCGCGGGTCTCGATGCTTCGCGCTGGGCGGAGTGGCTCGGCGGCGTGCACGGTGCCGAGATCGGGCTCACCCTCCCCAAGTTCCGGCTGGATTACCAGCGCGAGCTGAAGGACGATCTCTCCGCGCTGGGGATGCGGGTCGCCTTCGACCCGACGGGGCGGGCCGATTTCAGCCGCATGGCCGACCTCTCCCCCGGCGTGGTGTACATCACCCGGGTTACCCAAAAGACCTTCGTGAACGTGAACGAGGAAGGCACCGAGGCGGCGGCCGCGCCATCGGTCGGCATGGGAGTCACCTCAGCGCCGCTCACGGTCACGGTAGACCGGCCCTTCTTCTTTGCCATTCGCGAGCGGCTGTCCGGCACCATTCTCTTCCTGGGCCAGATCAACCGGATCCCCTAGCGCCCCCGCCCCGGGTAGGCCGGCGCCCCGGGGACATCCGAAGCCACCACCCGGTTCCGCCCCAGCGCCTTGGCATGGAAGAGCCGGGCGTCGGCGGTGTGCATCAGGTCGTCGATATTCTCTCCGTCCGCCGGCCAGCACGCCACCCCGGTGCTCACCGTGACCCGCGCCCGTTCGTCCCGCTTGGGAATCGCGATGGGATCCACCGCGACCGCCTCCCGAATCGACTCCAAACGGGTCCGCGCCTGGGTCAGGGTCGTTTCCGGCATCACCAGCACCAATTCCTCTCCGCCGTAGCGCGCCACCAGATCGCTCCGCCGCACCGAGCGCTGGATCGTGCCCGCGACCGCCTTGAGCGCCTCGTCTCCCGCCGCGTGGCCGTAGGTGTCGTTGAAGTTCTTGAACCGGTCGATGTCCACCATCGCCACGGCAAAGGAGCGCTGGTACCGCCGCGACCGCGTCGCCTCCGCGGTGAGGAATTCCTCGAAGTAGGCCCGGCTGAACAGACCGGTGAGCCGGTCGCTGCTGGACTGCCGCCGATGCCGCTGGAGCCGCAGCACAATGAACGTGCAGAGCAGCGTCTGGAGCAGCAGCAGGATCAGGCGGGACACCTGGTCGCTCCAGTAGAAGCGCCCGTATATCCAGGGGGCGTACAGCGGGGAGCGGAGATCGTGGAACTTGGCCACCCACAGCAGCACGCCGGTGTACTCGAGCATGGCCGCCGCGCCCGCCGCCACCGAGACCCGGACATCATACCGGAGACAGGTGGCGCCGAGGGCCAGGAAGTAGTTCTCGAAGGTGACCTTGCTGTTGACCGCCTGGTGGGGATCTCCGATCAGCCCGAATCCGATCAGCGCCGACGTTACCAGCGTCACATCCATCAGGCTGGTGGCCAGAGGCAGCCAGGGCCGCCGGAGCTCTCGCTGCACCAGGAAGTAGGCCACCACCGCGATGAGCACCGCCGCCAGCGTCACCTCGAGGCCGGTAATGTGGGTGGCCCGTTCCTCGGGGCGGGCGATCAGCAGATTGGTGAAGGGAATGATCAGGAGCGCGGAGACCAGCCCCAGCCGGATCTTCGCAATCAGCAGCTCCGCCCCCGCGCCGGCATCGAGCAGCGCCGCATCCGGCGGGGTCCAGAACTGGGCCCATCGGGTCCGCAGTTCTTGGAGGCGGGCGGGCATCACATCAGCCGATACTTGGGCCCACTGCCGCCTTCACGGGGCGTCCAGCGCGGGCCCAGCACGTCGGTGGCCTTGCAGTCCACGCAATTGGGCGGATTCACCCGAAGGCCGTCGGCGGTACGCTCATAGACTCCCGCCGGACAGACGTGGGCGTAGAAGTCCGCGATCTCGGGCGTGACGTCGGGGCCAACCAGGAGGTGGGAGGGAATCGTGTCGCGGGTAGCGTTCCCGGACTTGTAGACCGCGTCGAGCTTTCCCACGGTGAGCACATTGTCCGGCGTGAACCGGTCGGCGGGTCCGGCGGTCCGCGCCTCGGCCGCGTCCTCGTGCGCCGGGATCCGCCATCCGGGAAAGGCTCCCCGAGTGGCGGTCAGCAGCGCGTTCTCGATGCCGGCGAGCGCGAACCCGTGCTTGAAGGCCAGGCGCATGTTGCGGGTTTTCTTGAGGTCCCGGAGAATGTAGCTCTCCCGGACCATCCGGTCGTAGCCGCCCAGCGTCCGCACCGAGAAGTCGCCGGACTTGAGCGCCTCGAACGCCGAGCGCGCGGCGTACACGCCGGACTGCATGGCATAGTGGATTCCCTTGAGCGAGGCGACGTCCACCAGGCCGATGCAATCGCCGGCGGCGAGCAGTCCGTCGCCGGAGAATCGCTCGGGGAGGCTCCAGTATCCCCCTTCGGGAATCGTCTTGGCGCCCCACTCCAGCAACGTCCCTCCCTCGAGGAACCGGCGAAAAAAGGGATGCAGCTTCATCCGCTGCAGCAGCTCGTGCACGTCGAAGGCCGCGCTCGGCGCATCCAGTCCGGCCACGATGCCCAGCGCCACCTGGTTCGGCCCCATCGGGTACATGAACGTCCCGCC
>JBGPVQ010000181.1:0-5987 GCA_041491785.1 Gemmatimonadota bacterium
CGATTCGTCCCGCCTCAGGGCGACAAGCCGTGGGTGGACACCACCGCCTTCCGCCCCTCCGGTCGCGTCTGGTGGCCGGCCTCGGAGTACTTGCCGCTCTCGGTCCGGGCAAGCGAAGCCGCGGCGGTCACCCTCATCCTCCCTGACGGAGCCCGGGTGCCCTTGGCTTCGGAGCGCGGCCAACGCTATCGCGGCGCGCTGCGTGGCGGCCGCATCGGCGATCCGGGACCTCTTCTCCCAGCAGGCACCGCGGCGGCTTCCGGTCCGGAAGCCGTCTTGGAAGTGGTGAAGGGGAGCGATTCGATCAGGGTCCGATGGCCGTTGCGTCTGGCCGTCTTCGACTCCCTCCCGGTCACGGTCGAGCTCGATGACGACCCGAGCCACCGCGGCGGCACCGACGGCATCACCGTCGGGCGGGCCGCTCCCGCCTCGACCTATACATGGTTCTTTCCGACCGGCACCCGGGCCCGCGCCACCGCCCGAATCGACGCGGACATCCGCCTGGCCCTCTCCACCCGAAGCGACGCATGGGTGGCCGCGGCCGAAGCGGCCCGGGTGGAGGGCGCTCCCATCGGGCCGCGAGTGGTCGGATCGGTGGCGCTCTCCCAGCGCAGCGGCAGTGTGGTGGTGCGGATCCCGTTGGGCAGCCGGATTCCCTTCCAGGTGCTGGAGGAGGAGAGGGCGCTCACCTTGCTGCTCTACGGCGCGGTTTCCGACGTGAACTGGCTCCGCTATGGGCCCGCGGAGTCGCTGGTGACGCTGGCCACCACTCGGCAGGTGAGCGCCGACGAGCTCGAGCTCCGCTTCGACCTCTCGGAGCCGGTGTGGGGATACCGCACCCACTGGGACGGAACCGATCTCATGCTGGAATTGCGCCGTCCACCCGCCATCGATCGATCGTCACCCCTGCGGGGACGCGTCATCGCGGTGGATCCGGGGCACCCACCCGCCGGGGCGACCGGACCGACCGGCCTCACCGAGGCGGAGGCGAATCTGGGCATTGCGCTCGAGGTCAAACGCCTGCTCGAGGCCGCCGGCGTCGTCGTCGTCATGACCCGCAGCGATTCGCGCCCGGTGGAGCTGTGGCCCCGAACCCGCTTTGCCGACAGCGCCGACGCGGAGCTGTTGATTTCGATTCACAACAACGCGCTGCCCGATGGGGTGAATCCGTTCACCAGCAACGGATCGAGCACCTTCTATAACCATCCCCGCTCCCTGCCGCTGGCCCGCGCGATTCTCCGGCGCCTGGTGGCGCGTTTCGGACTCCGCGACCTCGGCGTCGGCCGGGGCGACCTGGCGCTGGTGCGCCCCACCTGGATGCCCGCGGTGCTGACCGAGGGACTCTTCATGATGCTCCCCGAGCAGGAAGCGGTGCTCCGAAGCCCCCAGGGACAGCGGCGGTACGCGCTGGCCGTTGTTGAAGGACTGAGGCAATTCCTCTCCGACCGGGCGGCGGGCCGGTGGTGACCGGTCGCCCTACCCGCTGTGAGTCAGCGCCCCACTGGGACGTCTCCTCCTTGCAGGCACCCATCCACATCGGAATGACGCGCGTGCAAACCGGGTTCAGGATGCCGAGGCTTTGCGCCAGGGCTACGATCGCCGCTGTGGCGCTGTGCCTCGTCCTGCCGCCGGGCCTCTCGGCTCAGGCGCCCGAGCAGCGCCGCGCCATCGACGCCTTCCGCGACACCCTCGAGAGTGCCACCGATTCGACGTTGCTCCGCATTCAGGAGGCGCGGCTCCTCGCCGTGGCGCGGCAGGGCCGGACCGACGCGTTCTTCCATCTGAGGCTCGGCCAGCTCGCCCTGCGGGAGGGCGCCCTGGGCGGGCTTTCCCATTACGACGACGCCGCCTCCGAGTACAAGTGGGTCACCGAGCTCGCTCCGCAGTGGCCCTACGCCTGGTATGGCCTGGGCCTCGCGGAGTTCGCGCTGGGCGACCGGGCCGGTGGCGGCCGCGATCGGGAGCCGGTGCTTGCGCGCGACGCATGGTCCCGCGCCACCCAGGCCTTCGCGCGAGCCGCGGCGCTGGAGCCGGGCTTCGCGGCGCGGCTGGAGCAGCTGGCGCACCGGGTACAGCGGGAACGCTCCCCCGAAAAGGCCGACGTCATTCGCGACGCGTTGCGCCGCGCCTCGCAGGATCCCCGCGGCATTCGCTCCGCCCGGCTGGTCCTCGCGCTGGGCCGAGTCCAGCGGGAAATGGGCGACAGCGGCGCGCTGGCCGCGTTCGAGAGCTACCTCGCCTCCGGAGACGATCGGGCCCTCGGGAAGGTGGAGCTGGGACGAACCCGGCTCGTTGCTGGGGACTTGGCCGGCGGCGCCAGCTACTTCGACGGCGCCGATAGCGAGGACCCGGTCGCCGTCGCGGAGTACCGCGCCGATCTGGCGCCGCTCGCCACCGACGGCCAGCTCGCCGACTTCGATCTCCGGCGCGGAGCCGCCCGGGCCGAAATGCTGCGGCGCTTCTGGACCAGCCGCGACCGCATCGAGCTCCGCCCCGACGGCGAGCGCCTGGCCGAGCACCTGCGACGGCTCGCGGTCGCGCGGCGCGAGTTTGTTCTGGTCGGGGCCGATGGGGTCGAGCGGTTCGATGATCGGGGCCGGATCTTCGTCCGTCACGGCGAGCCCGACGATCGCGCCAGCTTCGCGGTTTCGGGTGTCGAACCCAACGAGTCCTGGCGCTACCGGCGGAGCGGAACCGACCTGGTGCTGCACTTTGTCGCCCGCCAGGCACCCAACGACTTCCGTCTGGTGGAAAGCATGTTCGACGTCTCCGACGTGCGCGGGGGCGACGAAATGTCCCGCAATGGGGCCCCCCGACCCGAGCCGGCGCTCCACGGCTCCAGCACCGAGCAGCTGCTGCGTTCCCGCTCGGTCATCTCCCCGCTCTATCGTCAGGTTCCGCCCGGCAGGGACGACCAGGTGGTCGACTATCTGGCGCGGGAGCGGGCCCTCGGCCGGCGGGGAATCCAGGTGGCGACCCGCTCCGACACCCACCCGTTGCGATTCGCTCAGGATCTGGGCGCCTGGGGCGACCTCGTGGTGGCGGGGGGGACCGGGGCGCAGCCGGCGGTACAGGTGCTCTTCGCGATTCCGGGTTACGCGGTGGAGCCGGCCACCGGTGCCGCGGGCATCGTCTATCCGGTGCGGGTTCGGTTCGTCGCCCTCGATACCGCGGGCAACGTGGTCGCTTCGATCGATACGCTCACCCGGATTGAGCCGGGAGACCGGATCCCTGCCAATCGAAGTCTCATGGGCCGGGTGTCTGTTCCGGTCCGGCCGGGACGACTGGTCGGGCATGCCGCGGTGCAATACGGCGAACGGGCGGGGACGACGTTCGAGATCGACACGTTGGTGGTGCCCTCACCCGGTTCCAGCGAGCTTTCTCTGGGCGACCTTCTGGTCGGCACCCGGCGCGGCCGGCTGCTGCTCGGGTTCGGTGAAGGGGCTCCGCCGTTGGCGCTTTCACCCGGGGGCATCGTGCGCCGGAGCGATGGGGCGGAGCTGGCGGTAGAGGTGTTCGGGCTCGAATCCGGTGCCGAGACCAGGCTGCGGGTGTATGTGGCCCCTCGCGATGGCGCCGAGGCGGGATCGGGGGTGGCACTCCGATGGCGGCCGTTCCCCGACGGTCAGGCGGAGGCCGTGCTGCGGCGAGAACCCGGAACGCTCGGAATCGTGCGCTGGCGGAAGTGGTTGGCGCTCGGCAAGCTCAAGCCGGGTTCATGGACGGTGGCGGTGGTGGCGACCGATTCGGCGGGCCGGGAAGTGCGGCGCGAAGCCCGCTTGGAGGTGGAAGTGCCGTGACGTGACGGCCCCGTGACAGATTTGTGATGTGAACACCGGTTTTCCGCGCCGTTGCTACAATTCCCCGCGTATTGTCCCGCGCACCCAACGTCCCTACCTTGAACCTCCCCGCAGGTCGTCCGCGGGAGCGAGCCTGCGGGCGACCTGCGCAGCAGAATCGCCGCCTCCAATTACAATTCAAGAGTTCGCTTGAGGGAGTCCCTAATGGGAACTGCCACGCCCCGGGTTCCGCTGCAACTATCGCCCAACGCCCTCACGGTGCTCGAAAAGCGCTATCTGGTGCGGGACGAGAGCGGGAAGCCGGTCGAGACGGCGGTGGAGCTGTTCGGGCGGGTGGCGCGCACCATCGCGGAGCCGGACCGCGCCTATGGCGCCTCGGACGGCGCCGTCGAGGCCCTCGCCGAGGCCTTCGCGCACCTGATGGGAGCCCGGCTGTTCATGCCGAACAGTCCCACGCTCATGAACGCCGGCCGGCCCCTCGGCCAGCTCTCCGCCTGCTTCGTGCTGCCGGTGGACGACGCCCTCTCCAACGGCCGAAGCGGTATTTACGACACCCTCACCGCCATGGCCCTGGTCCATCAATCCGGGGGAGGCACCGGCTTCAGCTTCTCCAAGCTCCGACCCAAGAACGATATCGTCCGCTCGACCATGGGGGTCGCCTCGGGCCCGGTGTCCTTCATGTCGCTGTTCGATGCCTCCACCGACGTGGTCAAGCAGGGCGGCACTCGGCGCGGCGCCAACATGGGCATTCTCCGCATCGACCACCCCGACATTCTCGATTTCATCGGCTGCAAGGACGACACCACCAAGATCACCAACTTCAACATCTCGGTCGCGGTCACCGACGCGTTCATGACCGCAGTGGAGCAGGGCAGCGACTACGACCTCATCCACCCCAACACCGGCAAGGTGGTCGGGAGTCTTCCCGCGCGGGCGGTCTGGGGAAAGATCATTCACGGCGCCTGGAAGACCGGCGAGCCGGGGGTCTTTTTCATCGACCGCGCCAACCACTACAACCCGGTACCCCACCTGGGCGGCTACGAGGCGACCAACCCCTGCGGTGAACAGCCGCTCCTGCCCTACGACGTCTGCAATCTCGGCTCGATCAATCTGGGGGTCTTCGTCAAGGATGGAGACCTGGACTGGGCCGCTCTCCGGCGGGCGGTGCACCTCTCGACCCACTTCCTGGAAAACGTCATCGACGCCAACAGCTACCCGCTGCCCGAGATCCACGCGCTGGCCCAGCGGATCCGTCGCATCGGCCTTGGCGTGATGGGGCTGGCCGACGTGTTCGTGCGGCTCGGCATTCCCTACGATTCGGAGGCCGCCGTCGACCTCGGCCGCAAGATCCAGCGCTTCGTCGATCACGAGGCCAAGGTGGAGTCGGAGCGCCTGGCCGGCGCCCGGGGCACTTTCCCGGAGTGGGAAAAGAGCATCTGGGGTCCCGATGCCACCTGCGCCCGCGATGCCTCGGGCAAGCGCATTCGCCCCATGCAGCGGCTCCGCAACTGCAATGTGACCACCGTCGCTCCCACCGGCACCATCTCCATCATCGCGGGGTGCAGCTCCGGCATCGAGCCCCTGTTCGCGGTGGCCTTCATGCGGAACCAGGCCGGCGTCCTGATGCCCGACGTGAACGAGGACTTCATCCGAATTGCCAAGGAGGAGGGCTGGTACTCCGAGGAGGTGATGCGGGAGATTGCGGAATCGGGTCACGTCCGGTTTCCCGCGGTGCCCGAGAAGTGGCAGCGGGTGTTCGTCACCGCCAACGAGATCAAGCCGGAGTGGCATGTCCGGATGCAGGCGGCGTTCCAGGAGCACAACGACTCGGCCATCTCGAAGACGGTCAATTTCGCCAACTCCGCCGCCGAGGAGGACGTCGAAGTCATCTACCGCCTCGCCTATGCCCTGGGCTGCAAGGGTGTGACGGTGTATCGCGACGGCAGCCGGGACATGCAGGTGCTCTCCACCGGCAGCACCGCCCGGAAGGTCCAGGAGGAAGCCACCCGATCCGGCAAGGCGGAGGCCCGCGCCGATCTGGGCGACGTGATGGAGTCCGCCACGACCGGGGAGCGCCGCGCGCTGGCCGCGGACATCGCCGGCGAGCTGGCGGTCCTCACCGCGGAGAACGATCGCCTGCGGAAGCTGGTGGTCGAGCTCGAGAGCGAAAACCTCCAGCGGCGCCAG
>JBGPVQ010000182.1:0-5974 GCA_041491785.1 Gemmatimonadota bacterium
AATCGCCACCTCTTCCGGCATGGCGAAATCCGGTAGAAGGAGCTCGGCGGCCCACCCGGGGCCGACGCAGCGCGTCTTGAGCACTCCGGTGTCGGTGTGGAGCAGCATCGCCCCGGGCGGCGCCATCTCGAGCCGGGCCGCCAGCCGAGTGCTGCACAGGGCCGCATTGCCGCACATTCCGGCTCGGGAGCCGTCCGCATTGAAATAGACCATCCGGGCGCCGTCTTCGGCCTCGGGCTCGAGCACGACCAGTCCATCCCCCCCCACTCCGGTGCGGCGGTCGCAAACGGCGGCAATGGCCGACGGGGACCAGGAGTCGACCGGGGCAACTCGTCCATCCACGAAGACGAAGTCGTTGCCGGATCCGCTCATTTTGTAGAAATGGAGCGCGGTCATATGCGCCGCAGGAGGTACGCGATCCGGAGCCACCACACCATCCACACCGCCTCGCGGACGATTGCTCGGCTCATTTTGCTGCTGCCCTCGACCCGGTCGACAAAAACAATTGGGACCTCGACCAGCCGAAACTTCCGCTTCCAGGCCCGGAAGCTCATCTCGATCTGGAATGCGTAGCCGTTGGAGCGGACCTTCTCCAGCGGGATCGCTGCCAGCACCTCTCGGTGAAAGCACTTGAAGCCTCCGGTCGCGTCGGTGAGCGGAAGCCCGGTGATCCACCGCACGTAGATGTTGGCCCCATAGGACAGGAGGAGGCGCGACATCGGCCAGTTGATGACGTTCACCCCGGTCTTGTACCGGGAGCCGATCACCAGATCGGCATTCGCGGACGCTGCGATCAGGTCCAGCAGGAACTTGGGGTCGTGCGAAAAATCGGCGTCCATTTCGAACATCAGGTCGTACCCGCGCTCCAGCGCCCAGGCGAAGCCCGCGAGGTAGGCGCGGCCGAGACCCTCCTTCTTCTCCCGATGGAGAACGTGGACCCGCGGGTTGAATCCGGCGAGGTCGGTTGCCAGCCGCCCGGTCCCATCGGGCGAGTCGTCGTCCACCACCAGGATCTCGAGCCGGGCGTCCTGCGCCAGGATCTGGGGAACGATCCGCGGGAGGTTCTGGCTTTCGTTGTACGTGGGCAGGATGACCAGGAATCGCTCAGCCATGGTTCGCGCCGCGCCTCCGAGCCAGCGGACCGATCATGATTCCGACGGCAACGACGATGGAGAGCAGCGAGATGAGCCGGCCCCGCTCGTACTCCGGCGAGCGGAAGGAAAAGGCGATGTCCTTGGCACCCGGGGGCACCACCACCGAAAGCAGGGTGTGTTGGGCACGGAGCACCGGCACCGACACGCCATCGATGGTGGCGCGCCAGTCCTTGTACCAGTTCTCCGCGACCACCAGGTAAAGCGGCCGCTCATCCCGCCCTTCGATGGCGATTCGCATCGCCCCGGCATCCCAAGCCACCACCTTGGCAGATGCGGTGGCGGGAGCGGGCAGCTTGCCGGCCAAGTCGGCCGGCGCGACGCGCTCGCTATCGGCGTAGACCGCGACCTGGAGGGCGGGAAACCGGGGATTGTTCACGATCTCGGACACCTGCCCGTCAGGCGCCTTCACCGCCCCGGCCATCAGGCGGGCGTACGGCGGCGCCGTATCGGCTTCATAGAGCGTCGCCCGGGAGCCCGGGGTCGTAGTGACTGAATCGAGGATCGTGTGGTACCCGGGAACTCGCTGTGGCTCGCGAAGGAGGATGTAACGCACCGCGAGGAGCTCGAGCAGTTGCCCGTTCACCTGATTGGTCCAGAGGTTCTTCCCGCCCAGGAGGTCATCGAAATTGCGGAGCTCGTTGCCGTGGTAGCCAAGGAGCTGGGGCACATTCAGGCCCATCAGCCAGGACGCCGGATACGCGGCAAGGCCGCCGTACTGCTCCCCCTTCGGATCCCAGACCCGGAACGGCAGCGGAGTCGATCGCATGCGCGCCGTAAGCTGGTCGTCGGCAAAGAGCTTCTCGGCGCGGTCAAACACAAAAAAGTGGCGGTCCACGCTCCAGAGATCGCCCCAGACGACGGCCAGGAGGGCTCCGGCGGCGACGCCGCCCCGCAACCGGGAGTTTCGGATGCCGAGCAGAACCGCCCCACCCGCAGCGGCGAAAAGCAACAGCCGGATGCCGCCGGTCTGAATCTCCCCCGCGTTCTGAGCCGCCAGCTGCACCAGCTGTGGGTCGGCCAGCGCCTGAGCCAGGCCGCCGAGCGCGCCGAGCGCGCCGAACAGACCGAACGCGGCGAACAGCCCGGCGCCGATGAGCAGGCGCCTCGCGGGCGCCTCACCCCGCAGCAGCCGTTCGGCGCCAAGACCGGCGAAGACGCAGACCGGAAGGGCCACCAGGTAGAATGCGCTCCCGACGGCGCGCACATTCTTCTGCGTCGGCATCAACTCGTACCAGACGCGGTAGAAGGGCGTGTGCCCTCCGAACGCGACCAGCAGAAAGAGCGCCGCGATGCCGCCGAACGCCACCCGCTCCCGCTGGTGGCCCTTCCCGCCCAGGCCGCAGAGTGCGAGGAGGAGCACCACAACGCCCAGGTATTCGGTGTGCAGCTTGAAATGATTGGTCCCGGCATAGGCATCGTTGATCCCGTTGAGCTGCGGGAAGAACGTCGATAAGGCCTCGGCCGGCGGCATCGCGAAGCCGGTGGCGTACTCCCACCCTCCACTGGGGCCTCCCGCCCCGCGCGGCGAGTACGGCACGTAGGCCAGCAGCGGCAGCAGCTGGATGGCATAGATGCCGAGCCCCAGGATGACAGCCGTGGCACTCCAAGCCAGGGCGCGGTACCGCTCGCTGCCGCGGGGTCCCTGCTCATCCCCGAAGACCAGGAACAACGTCCAGACCCCCGCCGCCACCAGCAGGTAATACCCCGGCTGCGGGTGTCCGTGCAGCGCGAGGCCGACCGCGAGCGCGGCTCCGCCGTACCCCGCGATCTTGCGCTCGCGGATTCCCCGCAGCAGCCCGAGCAGGAGCAGCGGCGCCACCGCGGAGACGAAGAGCTTGCCGTCATGCCCCGGGTGGACCATCGAAGCCACGATGCCGCTCAGCTGGTAGGCCAGCCCTCCCGTCACCGCCGCGGTCCAGGACACCCGGAGTCCGCGCAAGAGCGCGTACATGGAGAGGCCGGCCACGATCAGGTGCCCGCCAAACGTCAGATTGGTCGCGGTAGCGAGCGGCAGGAGCCAGCGGAGCCAGGCGGTCGGGTAGAAAATGTCGCCGTGCATTCCGGCAACGTAGGGGAGCCCGCCGAAGAGGTAGGGATTCCACAGCGGAATCGCGTGGTGTTGCCTCCAATACTCGGCGCCGAAGTGCCGGAACGCCCAACCAGCGAGGTAGTAGTCGGATCCGTTGATCAGCTGTCCCGTCAACATCGGCCAGCACAGGGTCAGCGCCGCCGCGATGAACACCGCGACCGCCACGAGTCCGCCACGGCGCGGCTCCCAGAGTCCCGCTGCAGTGGTGATGGATCCGTCAGGCCGGGTCACGGACGCCCTCACGCAGGGTGTGAAGAAACGGCAGCGCCGCCAGCGCGTCGGCCACGGTCATGCCCAGCCGGGACACCGCGGCGAGCGCGAGGGCGTTGGCAAGTCCGATTCGATTCTGCAGCATGAGCACAAAGACCGACTCCCTTACTCCGAACCCGCCGGGCGCAAGCAGGAAGAGCAGGCCCGCGATATACGACGCCGCGAAGGCGCCGATGCCCTCGACAAGGTGGATTCCCGCTTGCGGCAGCACCCCCCGCGCCAGGAGCCAGAGGGCCACCCCGTAGGTGACCCAGGCAACGGCGTTCGCCCCGACCCCGAACAGAATGGCTGCCCCGGACGGAGTAGCAGTTTCCGCCGAGCCGGGCGCCACCAGGCTCACGAGGCGACGGGCCACCGGTGGCCAGAGTACGGCGCCCAGGCCTGCGACGCTCATCAGCAGCACGACCAGGAGGGCGGCGCGGCTTCCCGGGTGCGTGGCCTCCAGGGCGGCAATCCCGGTCAGGCCCACGATCGCGGCTCCGGTGGCGATCGAAACCGCCTGCAACAGAATCGCCGAGGCGGTGGCGGCCCAGGCGGGCACCCCGCGGCGCTGTGCCAGCATCGCCATGCCGGCGATGGCCCAGACCTTCCCGGGAAGGTACTTCCCCATGCTGGAGAGCACCCACACCCGCGCCGAGTCTTTCCAGCCAAGTCGGGGTCCCCACCCCGCCAGCATTCGGCGCCATGATTCGACCTGGATCGCGTAAGTGGCCAGCACCACCGCGAGGCTCGCGGCAATCCAGCCGGGTCGAAAGGCCCATACGATGTGGGCTTCACGAACCGCATCCCAATTGCGCGCCAGGTAGTAGACCACGAACCCGACGACGAGCACGCCCCCGCCCCACTGGAGCCAGCGCCACCAGGCGTTACGCACCCAGGGCCTCGCGGTACCACCCCTCGTATCGCTCAGCCACCCGGGCCGGCGCCAATTCCTGCCGCCAGCGCTCCCCGGCGCGCCGCGCCTCCTCCCGGAGGGGCGGCGAAGTCGCCGTTCCGACCCCCGCGGCAATGGCCGCGGCCACGGGATCGGTGACGACGCCGCCGCCGTGCGCCTGCACCGCCGTGAGGACGCCGCCACCATCCCGGCACACCACTACGGGCACCCCGGCCATCAGCGCCTCGACGGCAGCAAGCCCGAATCCCTCTGCCGCTGCCGGGAACAGCATGACATCCGCCGTGGCGAGGAGATCGGCGACCGCAACGGCGGACACCAGTCCCATGAATCGCACCGAACCGGGTGGAAGAGTTGCGGCGGCCTGGCGCTCGAGATCGGCGCGCTCGGGACCCTCCCCGACGATTGTCAACCGCATCGATTTCCCGGTGCCCTGCAACTGGGCCACCGTCTGGATCGCCAGATCCACCCGTTTCTGGGCGGTCAGCCTCGCGACGACGATCGCCCCTCCCCCTCCCCGGCTCCACGGCCGCCCGGCGCTGTCGACCGGCATGGGCTGCACATGGGTATGGACGTCGTTCCGGCCGGTCGCCCGCTCCACCGCCTGGGCGAGATCGGAGGAGACCGCGGTCACGACCCGGGCCGCTCGGAGGGTTCGCCGGCCCAGCCACCGCCCCACCAGACTGCGCTCGAGCAGCCGAACGTCGGTCCCGTGAACCGTGGTGATCGAAGGGCGGCCGGGAGGAAGCGCCATCCCGCCGGGGATCCACCAGTGGGCATGGAGGACCGCGTTCCCGGCCGCTCCCGCGAGCTCGGCCTGCGCGCCCTGGCGGAGTGCCCGGATCAGCGCCCGGAGGGCGAGGAGCCCGGAAGGAGAACGGATTGCCTCCTGCATTCTTCCTGCGTAGGCAAGGGTCTCGCGCTCAGGGCGGGCGTAGCGCACCCGGCGCACCGGCACGGCGTCGAGCGGCTCCCGCCCACCCCGCCCATGATCGGAGGGCGCCACCACCCGCACGTCGTGCCCCCGCGCCAACAATGCCGTGGCCAGCGGATGAAGGAAGGCGCCGGGAAGGTCACCGGCATGGCGGGGGTAGTTGTGGGTCACGAACACGACGAGCACGTCTACTGATCGGCCTTCCGCCCCAGCTCCCGCATCTCCTCGCGCATGCCCGCGAGCATCTCCGCGACGAACCCGAAGCCGAACAGGGCAATCCCGCTGATCACCATCGTCTCCACCAGGTTGAGCAGCGGCCGGAAGCCGATGCCGTAGCCGAATCGGAGAATCAGCGCCGCCACGCCACCGAGGAAGCCCACCAGGAAAAGGACCGCGCCGAGCACGCCGAAAAAGAGCATCGGCTTGCGCCCGAAGCGGAGCTGGAACCACACCGAGAGGAGGTCCATGACGCCGATCGGGATCCGCTTCCAGGTGAACTTGGAGACCCCCGCCCGGCGGGGATAGAGGGGAACCGGCCGCGACGTGAGCCGCCATCCGTCCGCCGCCGCGATCACCACCATGTACCGATGCCAGTCGGGACGCATCGGCAGGCTGCGCATGATGTCCCGGCGCCA
>JBGPVQ010000183.1:0-5972 GCA_041491785.1 Gemmatimonadota bacterium
CTCGATTCACTCCTGGCCGGGGAGCCGGGCCAGACCACCGAGCTGCGGGATCCATCCGGCGGACCCTATGAGTCGCCCGGGCGCCTGGTGCGGGATCCGGTACCCGGCAACGACGTCTACCTCACCCTTGACGCAGAGCTCCAGGAAATTGCCGAGCGGGCGCTCGGCCAGGCGCTCACGGCGTTCAAGGCCGAAGGTGGCGACGTGGTGTTCCTCGATCCCCGCAGCGGCGACCTGCTGGCCCTCGCATCGGTGACCGCCGCCGACGGCGCTTCCACCGCGTCGGTATTCACCGGCGCCTTCCAGCCCGGCTCGACGGCCAAGCCCTTCACCGCCGCCGCGCTCCTGGCGTTCAACAAAGTCGACACCACGGAGACGGTTTCGGGGGAGAACGGCCGCTGGATTTACGAAACGTCACCCGGTCACACCCGGAAGATCGAGGACACCCACGCCCAGAAACAACCGCTCACCCTGGCGCGGGCAATTCAGGTTTCCAGCAACATCGGCATGGCCAAATTTTCCTTCAAACTCCGGCACGAAGAGCAGTACGAAATGCTCCGGGCCTTCGGGTTCGGCGCGCCCACCGGCGTGGAGTTCCCCTCGGAGGCCTCTGGCGTCCTGCGGCGGCCGGACCGCTGGGACGAGGGGTACACCGCCCAGAGTCTCGCCATGGGTTACGAGCTGCAGGTAACGCCGGTGCAGCTCGCCGCCGCCTACGGCGCTCTGGCCAATCGGGGCCTGCTGCTGGCACCGACCCTGATCCGGGAAATTCGTTCGGTCGATGGTCAGACGCTCTATCGGCACCAGCCGGAGGCGGTACGGCGAGTGGTCCCCCCGGCGGTCGCGGCGTCCATCCTGGGATTCCTCGCCGAGGCCGCGAGTGATTCGGGCACCGGGAGCCGGGCGCAGCTGCGCTACGGGATCCTCGGCAAGACCGGTACGGCCAAGATCGCCGAGAACGGCCGGTACTTGGAGCACGAGTACCGCGCCTCCTTCGCAGCGATTTTCCCGGCCAAGGATCCCCAGCTGGTGGCGGTGGTGACGATCAACAAGCCGCACGGGGAATACTATGGTGGGCTCACCGCGGCGCCGCTCACTGCGGACATGTTGCGCCAGGCGCTCGCCGCGCGGGGGAGCGCCATCGACCGAAGTGCCCTCGCCGATCAAGGGGCCGAGTCCGCCGCTCCCCGCGCGGTCCCCGCGGTCAAACCCAGCGTTCGGGAAGAGACCCAGCCGGTGAGCGCGGCCGCGGTACGGCTGCCGGTCGCGCCGCCGGCGCCGTCGCCGTCGCCGATGGTCGAGGTGCCCGACGTCACCGGACGGACCCTTCGCGCCGCGGTGTTCGCGCTCCATCAGCGCGGTCTCCGGGTCCGGGTGGAGGGGGGCGGCGTTGCGGTTCGAAGCCTTCCCGCTGCCGGCGACTCGCTTCCCGCCGGGAAGCTGGTGGTGGTCTACGGAGCGACGGGACTCAAGCTGCCGTGACCGATTCCGCCGCGCTGATCGCCACGCTCCGGCGCGAAGGGTTGCTGCGCGCGGCTCCCGCCGGGCTCCCGCCGTTCACCGGAATCACCACCGACAGCCGGAGCGCCGGCCCCGGGGTGCTGTTCGTGGCGGTGCGCGGATCCCAGGTCGACGGGCATCGATTCGTGCCGGACGCGCTGTCGCGTGGCGCGGCGGCGGTCGTCGTTGAGGGGCCGGTCAACATCACCGCTCCGCAGATCGTGGTGCACGACACGCGCCGGGCGGCAATTGCCCTGGCCCGGGCCTGGTACGGCGACCCGGCCGCTGCGATGCAGCTGGTGGGAATTACCGGCACCAACGGGAAGACAACGACCACCGGGCTGGTGCGCCATCTGTTGAACGGCGAGGAAGACGCCGGCAGCATCGGCACGCTGGGCGCCTTCGACGGGGCGGGGCAGAGCGTGCCGTCGAGCGCCGGCTCGCTCACGACTCCGGGGCCGGTGGACCTGCAGGCGACGTTCGCGGCGCTCCGCGAGCGCGGCGTCCGCCGGGTCGCGATGGAAACCTCGTCGCACAGCCTCGATCAGGGCCGGCTGGACGGGCTGCTGTTCCAGGCGGCGGTGTTCACCAACCTGACCCGTGATCATCTCGACTACCACCGTACCATGGAGCATTACCTCGCGGCCAAACTCAAATTGCTCGGGCTGCTGGGGAAGGACGCGGTCGTGGCGGTGAATGCCGACGATCCTCAATGGGCGGCGCTTCCCCGCACCGCCGGCACGGTGACCTTCGGCCGGCATCCCGACGCCGATGTCCGGGCGGTGGACCCGGTGCTGAGCCCCACCGAGAGCCGGTTCCGGGTCGAGGGCCGGTTCGGAATCCGGGAGGTGAGGCTGCCGCTGCCCGGGGAGTTCAACGTCTCCAATGCTCTCGCGGCCGCCGCCTGCGTTCTCGGCTTGGGCCACTCACTCGACGACGTGGCCGGGCGGCTGGCCGAGTCGCCGCAAGTACCGGGGCGAATGGAGCGGCTGGCCGGCTCGCCGTTTGTGGTGCTCCGGGACTACGCCCACACGCCCGACGCGCTGGCACGGGCGCTGGAGGCACTCCGGCCGGTCACCCCGGGCCGAGTGATCGCCCTCTTCGGATGCGGCGGCGAACGCGACCGCGGCAAGCGGCCGATGATGGCCCGGATCGCGGGAACCCTCGCGGACTTTACCATCGTCACCTCCGACAACCCTCGGGGTGAGAGTCCCGAAGGCATCATCGACGAGGTGATGGTCGGCCTTCCCGCCGGCGCGGCCCATCTCCGGATCGCCGACCGGCACCAGGCCATTCGCGCGGCCCTGGCCGAGGCGCGCCCCGGAGACACCGTGCTGCTCGCGGGCAAGGGGCATGAGACTTATCAAGTGGTCGGCAAGGAGTACCGGCCGTTCGACGAGGCCGCGATCGTGCGCGAGCTGCTGGAGGAGCGCCGGTGAGGTGGAGCGATCGCGGCGTCCGTGAAGCGCTGGGGCTGGGCGGCCCCGCTACCGATGCGGTCTACTCCGGCGTCGCGACCGACACCCGGTCGATCCAGCCCGGCGCGCTGTTCGTGGCGCTCAAAGGGGAGCGCTTCGACGCGCACGACTTTCTCGCCGACGCCGCGCGCGGTGGCGCCACCGGGGCGGTGGTCCGTCAGGGAACTCCCGACATCCCGGGGCTTTCACTGTATCCGGTGCCGGATACCCTCCGCGCACTCGGGGATCTGGCCCACGCGCGCCGGATGGCGATTCCCGGTCCAGTCGTTGCAATCACCGGGACCAACGGCAAGACCTCGGTCAAGGAGATGCTCGCCGCGGCGCTGCGGACCCGCTACCGGACCCAGGCCACCCGGATCAATCTCAACAACCTGGTGGGTGTTCCGCTGACGATCCTGGAGGCGCCCGACGACACCGAAGCGATGGTGGTCGAGGCCGGGGCCAACCTCCCGGGCGAAATTGCCCGCCACCGCGAGGTGATCGCGCCGAGCATCACCGTCATCACCAACGTCGCCGCCGGACACCTCGAAGGATTCGGGAGCCCCGAGGTCGTGCTGCGGGAAAAGCTCTCGCTCGCCGACGGCGTCGCGCTGGCGGTGGTGGGCACCGACCCGGCATCGCTGCCCGAGCTGGTCCGGCAGCATGCGCGCAAGGTGATCAGCGCCGGGCTCGCCGGCGCGGAGCGGGTGCCGGCCAAGGTCGAACTGACCGCCGACGGACGGCCCCGCGTCACCATCGGCAAGGAGCGCTTTCTTCTCGATGCCCGGGGCAGGCACCAGGCCGGCAATGCCATGATCGCGTGGACTGTGGCGGAGGCGCTGGGCCTCGACCTGGGCAAGGTGGCACGGAGCCTTGAGGCCCTGATCCTCCCGGGCGGCCGGGGTGAGCTGCAGCAGATCGGCAAGCTCACCATCCTCAACGACGCCTACAACGCCAATCCTTCCTCCTTCCGGGCGGCTATCGACCTGGCCCGCGCTCTCCGGGGGAAGCGCAAGCTGGTTTTCGTGGCCGGGACGATGCGGGAACTGGGAGAAGCCGCGCCGGCGCTCCACGCGGAGATCGCCTCGCTCCTGGTGGCCCTCAAGCCGGACCTCCTGGCCGCGGTGGGAGAGTTTGTGCCGGCACTGGAACCGTATCGCTCCGCCCTCGGTGAGCGGCTGCTCACCGCGGGGGACGCGGCGGAGCTCGCGCCCCGCCTGGCGGCTCGGCTTTCCGGGGAGGAACTGGTGGTGCTCAAGGGCAGCCGGGGCGTTGCGCTCGAACGGCTCCTCCCTGATCTTGCGGCACGCTCGTAGCCCCCCACGACCTGAGACGCCATGCTGTATCACCTCCTGGCTCCCCTCGCGCGCGACCACATCCTCTTCAATCTGTTCACCTACATCAGTTTCCGTGCCGCCGGCGCGATGCTCACGGCGCTGCTCCTCGCCTTTCTGGTCGGTCCCGGCATCATCGCGCGGCTGCGCGCGCGGAAAATCGGACAGGTGATTCGCGCCGAGGGGCTCGCCAGCCACCAGGGAAAGCTCGGCACGCCCACGATGGGGGGGCTGATCATCCTGCTCGCGACCATCATCCCGACACTGCTCTGGGCGCCGCTCACCAACCGTTTCGTGGTGGTGGCGATGCTGGCCATGCTGTGGACCGGCGCCATCGGCTTCGTGGACGATTACCTCAAGATCGTGGAGGGAAAGTCGCGCGGTCTGGTGGCCAAGTGGAAACTGGTGGGGCAGTGCCTGTTCGGCATCGCGCTGGGACTCTACCTGCTCTACCAGCCGGTGGTCCTGCCCACGGCCCTGCCGCCGACCGCGACGACGTTGCCGTTCCTCAAGTTCACCTTTGTCCGATTCGCGCCGCTCCTCTACGTCGGGTTCGTGACTTTCGTGGTGACCGGAGCCAGCAACGCGGTCAACATGACCGACGGGCTCGACGGGCTCGCCACCGGGCTCACCGCCATCGCCGCGGCGGCCTTTGCCTTCTTTGCCTACATCTTCGGGCGGGTCGATGCGACCAGCTACCTGCAATTCTATTATCTCCCCGGCGCCGGCGAGCTGACGGTGTTCTGTGCGGCGCTGATGGGTGGTGCCCTGGGCTTCCTCTGGTTCAACGCCTATCCGGCGCAAGTGATCATGGGAGACACCGGCAGCCTGGCCATCGGCGGGGCGCTGGGCACCGTGAGCATCCTGCTCAAGGCCGAGTTCCTGCTCCTGATCATCGGCGGCGTGTTCGTGACCGAACAAGTCTCGGTCATCGTTCAGGTGGGCGTGTACAAGTGGTACAAGCGGACCCGCGGGCGGGAGTATGCCGACGCGCATCGGGTGTTTCGCATGGCGCCGCTGCACCACCATTTCGAGAAGAGGGGCTGGGCGGAGACCACCATCGTCACCCGGTTCTTCATCCTGGGGATTCTCTGCGCGCTGCTGGCGCTGGCGACCCTCAAGCTCCGCTGATGTCGGACGAAGTAGCGGTGATCGGCCTGGGACGAAGCGGCGTCGCCGCCACCAAGCTGTTGCGGCGCGCCGGGCGGGCGGTGTACGCCTCGGACTCGGCGACCTCGCCCGCGCTCTCGGCGGCCGCGGTCGAGCTCCGCGCGCTGGGGGCGGCGGTGGAGCTGGGCGGTCACGATCTGCTCCGCATCGCGGCGTCGGAAGTCTGCGTGGTATCACCCGGGGTGCCACCCGATGCGCCGCCGGTCGCCACGGCGCGGGCGGCCGGCGTGCCGATCCGTGCGGAGGCGGAGCTCGGGCTTCAGGCGCTTGCCGGGATCCCCTACATCGCGGTCACCGGCACCAACGGGAAAACCACGACGACGGCGCTCATCGGGCACCTGCTCCAAGCCGGCGGACGAAAGGCCCGCGCGGTGGGCAACATCGGGACCCCACTGGCTGAAATGGCCCTCGCGCCGGAGCGGCCCGAGTGGCTGGCGGTGGAGCTGTCCTCATTCCAGCTGCACGACATGGAATTGGTGCGGCCGACGGTCGGCGTGCTCACCAATCTCTC
>JBGPVQ010000184.1:0-5944 GCA_041491785.1 Gemmatimonadota bacterium
AGGCTGATGCCGCGTCGATTCAAGGTCATGTTCCCTGCCGCCAGTAGCCGCCGGTGTACGTGAACCAGGTGGGCCGTCCGGTGGCCCGGGTAATCGTGATGGCCCGGGCGTCCTCGTTGGTGGCCTTGGCCACGCCGCGTGACGAATTGAGGAAAACCACCCCCGCGCTGTTGGCACTGCCGTCGCGGTAGAAGGTGATCTGGACGACCTGGTTGGTCGGGTTGGGCGAAGGCAGGTCCGGCACGGCATTCTTGTCGAACACCACCCCCGGAGTCAGCGAGAAACCCCGGATGCGCTCGTCCGTGGTGTAGTTGCCGTCGTCGTTCTTGTCCTCGAGCGTACGCATCTGATTGTTCGTGGCGTCGAAGGACACTTGGACGTTGTGCTGGAGGCTGACCGCCAGCCGTTGGCCGTAGGCCAGGGTCATCATGACGTTCCGGGTATCGGAATTGACCCGGTAGCGCACGTAGTCGAGCCGCGGGAAGGCCAGCGCGGCCAGAATCCCGAGCATCACGATGATGATCAGCATTTCGGTCAGGGAAAAGCCGCGCTCTCCCGTCCGACCGATCCGCCGGAGGTCCTGTTCACCTCGATACATCCGTGTGCCTCCTTGCACTAGTCCAATACACCCCGGTCGATCCCAGAAGCAATTCGGCGGCCGGGATCGACTGAAGGGTCGGCCCGGCGTGCCTGGACGCACGTAAACCTAGCAAGGAACACGCCGTAGGACGGTTCCCCAGGGACCCCCTGATGCCGCAACAGCCTGGCCGGTTCCTGTGGCGCAAGTGCCACACGAAGTGTCGAGGGACCACCGGGCACATTGCAGGTGTCGAGATTGCTTGCACCCCCCCGACCCCTCTCCTAAGTTTCCCAACCCCATAGTGTTTGGTTTCCCATCACCCCTCGGGTCATGGCTCAACTCGGCGTCATGGACAAGCTGGTTTCCCTCTGCAAGCGGAGGGGATTCGTATTCCAGTCCTCGGAGATCTACGGCGGTCTGGGCTCGGTCTGGGACTACGGACCCCTGGGTGCGGAGCTCAAGAAAAACGTAAAGGACCGCTGGTGGCAGGCGATGGTCCGAGCTCGGGATGACATTGAGGGCCTCGACGCGGCCATCCTCATGCACCCCAAGGTCTGGGAGGCGTCCGGACATGTCGCCGGGTTTACCGACCCGCTGGTCGACTGCAAGACCTGTAAGTCTCGATTCCGGGCGGACAAGCTGGCCGACGTACCGTGCCCCCAAAAGCCCTCCAAGCACCCCGGCGAGCACACCGCCTGCGAGCTGACCGAGCCCCGGATGTTCAACCTGATGTTCAAGACCTTCATGGGTCCGGTGGAGGAGTCGGCGGCGGTAGTGTATCTGCGACCCGAAACGGCCCAGGGCATCTACGTCAATTATCTCAACGTGCTCCAGAGCTCGCGGCAACGGCTGCCGTTCGGCATCGCGCAGATCGGGAAGGCGTTCCGGAATGAGATCACCCCGGGCAACTTCATCTTTCGGACCCGCGAGTTCGAGCAAATGGAGATGCAGTTCTTCGTGAAGCCCGGGGAGGAAATCGAGTGGTTTGAGCGCTGGCGCGGACTCCGCCTGGCCTGGCACCAGGAGCTGGGCCTGACTCCCGCCAGGCTCCGCTGGCACGAGCACACCGGCAACGAGCTGGCTCACTACGCCCGCGCCGCGTTCGATATCGAGTACGAATTCCCGTTCGGCTGGAATGAGATTGAAGGCATCCACAACCGGGGGGATTTCGATCTCAGCCGGCACCAGGAGCATTCCGGCAAGAAACTGGAGTACTTCGACCAGGCCGCCAACACCCGATACCTCCCGTGTATCGTGGAGACCTCCGCGGGAGCCGACCGGGTAGCGCTCACGCTGCTGGTGGACGCCTTCCGGGAAGAGCAGGTGGAGGGAGAGACCCGTACGGTGCTCGGATTTCATCCCGCCATCGCGCCGGTGAAGGCGGCGGTGCTCCCGCTGGTAAACAAGGACGCCATGCCTGAGATGGCAACCTCGCTCTTCAACGATTTGCGCAAGCGATTCCCCTGCTTCTATGACGACGGCGGAGCCATCGGCCGGCGCTACCGGCGGATGGACGAAATCGGAACACCCTTCTGCCTCACTGTGGACGGGCAGAGTGCCACCGACCAGACCGTGACGGTCCGCCACCGGGACAGCATGGCCCAGGAGCGCGTCGGGATCGGCAACGTCGCGACGTTTCTGGGGGAGAAGCTGGCTCCCTGACCATCCGGCCATGCGCCTCTCCGATTTTGAGGCCCTCACGCGCCGCTTGGCGGCGGAGATTCCCGCGGAGTTTCTCGAGGGAATCGCCGAGGTCGTGGTGTCCCCGCGGACGCTGCCGGATCCCGAGCGCGAGGGAATCTGGACCCTCGGCGAGTGCATCCCGATTCCCGGTGAGGAGGCCGATTCCCGGCACATCCAGAGCCGCGTGGTCCTCTACCATGGATCCTTCCAGGCGCTGGCGCGCGGAAGGCCGGATTTCGACTGGGGGGATGAGGTTTGGGAAACGCTCACCCACGAGATCCGGCACCACGTCGAGTGGCGCGCCCGGGTTCTGGATCTCGAAGCCTTTGATGGCGCCGTCGAGGCGAACTTTTCCCGGCAGGATGGCGAACCGTTCGACCCGGGGTTCTACCGGGACGGACTGGGTTTGCCGGACGGCACGTTCCAGGTGGACGACGATGTATTTCTCGAGCGGATCGTGTCGGCGCCGCCCTCCACGATTCGCTTTCATTGGCACGGCGAGAGCTACGAGGTGAACCTCCCCCCTGGCTTGACCCTGCCGGCATTCCTGGTGGTGACCGGGGCGGCCGATCCACCACCGGGCGAGCTGGTTGTGGTGCTCCAGAAGCGGAGCGCGTGGCTCGGGGTCTTCAAACGGCCGGTGGTGTTCCGGGCGGAGGTGGAGGCGCGGCCGTCCTCCCGGTAGATTTGAGTCTCCAACGTTTTCCCCGAGCTCCATGACCCACGAAACCGTCACCACGCTCTCCTCCGCCCAGGTCTTCGCCTGCGCCAAGGCCTTTTTCACGGAGCGAGTGCCGAACACCGCAGCCTTTCCCGAGAAGGAAGGACCCGGCTTCCTCACTCTGCGGGGGCAGGGGGGCGAAGAGATTGCCCTTGCGGTCACCGCGATGCCCGGCGGGTCCAGGGTCCGGGCCTCGACGCTCTTCTTCGATCAGGCGGTGGAGCGGTTTCTGTCGACCCTCCCCAGGCCGGCCCTGGTGAGCGAGTGACCCCGCCGCTCCGAATCCGGGTGACGGTGCTGGACTCCTGGGACGAGGCCACGCTCGAGGTGGATGGGAGCACCCCGATCGCGGAGATCAAGCGCTCGGTCCTTGCGCGCGCCGGGATTCGCCGGCCGGCGTCGGAGTATCTGGTGAAGTTCCAGGGCGCGGAGCTCGATGAAGGCTCCCGCACCCTTGCGGATGCCGGGGTGGGTCCCAACGCCGCCCTGATCGTGCTCCGCCGGAGGCGCAGCGCCGTCCGGTAGCACCCGCGCCGATGGTCCTTCCTCTCGTCTTCAGTCATCCCCGCTGCCTCGATCACGACCCGGGACCCGGGCATCCCGAATCCCCGGTGAGGCTGAGCACGCTCCTGGCCCGGCTCGAGGCGGAGCCGGGGGCCACGGTGCAATACGCCGCTCCGGCCCCGATCGAGGCGATCCTAAGAGTCCACCCCAAGCAGTACCTGGACTGCCTGGCCGGTTGGAGTGCACGGGGTGGCGGAGCTCTCGAGGCCGACACGATCCTCAATTGCGCTAGCTGGGACGCCGCGCTCGGCGCCGCGGGTGCCGCGCTGGCCGCCGTCCGCCACGCCCATGAGGGCCGCGGCAACGCCTTTGCGGCCATTCGCCCGCCCGGCCACCACGCCCTGCGGGAGCACGCCATGGGTTTCTGCCTCCTGGCAAACGCAGTGATCGCCGCCCGGGAAGTGCAGGCGCTCGGGCGGAGGCGGGTGCTGATCGTGGACTGGGATGTCCACCACGGTAATGGCACCCAGGCCCTGATCGAAGCGGATCAGTCGGTGCGATTCGTCTCCCTCCACGAATGGCCGGCCTATCCGGGAACCGGCTCGGCGGGGGAGCGCGGAGTGGGAAACGTGTTCAATCTCCCCCGCGCGGCGGGGCTGCCGGCGCGGCGCTACGTCGCGGACCTGGGCGGGGGAATCATCGTGGCGACGGAGGCGTGGCAACCGGATTTCGTGGTGATCTCGGCCGGCTATGACAGCATGCTGGGCGACCCGCTGGGCGGATTCACGCTGCAGCCTCCCGATTACGCCCGGGTGATCGACATCCTGCGTGAGCGGTGTCCGGACACCCCGATCGTGGGGCTTCTCGAGGGGGGGTATGCCCCTGCGCGCCTCGCGGAGGGCGTCGTCGCGACCCTGCACGCGCTCATTTGACCGGTACGCCGCCGCCTCCTATACTCCGCCCCTGACCGCCGGGGCCGGGCTCGGTCCCCAGTTCGCCACTCTCTCCTCGCTCCACCCTGGTTCCCGTGCCCTCACTCCGTCTGCAGGCCGAGATTCTCGAGCTCAAGACCCGGCATCCGTTCATCATCGCTCGCGGGTCGCAGGACACCTATCGCACCGTTTTCGTCCGGCTGATTGACCGGGACGGGGTGGAGGGATGGGGCGAGGCGGCGCCCCAGCGCTACTATGGCGAGACCCCCGAGACGGTGCTCGCGGCGCTGGAGACCTATGCGACCGCGCTTCCCGCCGATCCGCTGCACCTGGAAGACGCCGAGCGCGCCTTCGAAACCGCATTGCATGGGAACAACGCGGCCCGGGCCGGCCTTTCCACGGCACTGCACGATCTGGCCGGGAAGCGTCTGGGTGTCCCGGTGCACAAGCTCTGGGGGCTCGACCCGGCGAAATGTCCCGTCTCCACCTTCACGATCGGCATCGATACGAGTGAACGACTGCGGATGAAGGTGCAGGAGGCGGAGCAGTACCCGGTGCTCAAGATCAAGCTGGGAACCGCCGACGATCTGGCCATCCTCCGCGCCATCCGCGATGCGACATCGAAAGAGCTCCGGGTGGACGCGAATTGTGGCTGGACCCGCAAACAGGCCATCCGGATGCTTCCGGTACTGGAGGAATTCGGGGTCACGGTGCTGGAGCAACCACTCGAGCCGGGAGACCTCGACGGCCTGGCCGAGGTAACGCGGCATTCCCGGCTACCGGTAATCGCCGACGAGAGCTGTATCGTCGCGGCGGACATCCCGGGCCTGGTGGGGAAGGTCGACGGGATCAACATCAAGCTCGCCAAGACCGGAAGCCTCCGGGAGGCGCTCCGGATGATCGCGATCGCGCGGGCGCACAACCTGATGGTCATGGTGGGATGCATGATCGAGAGCTCGATCGGCATCACCGCCGCTGCGCAGATCACCCCGCTGGTGGACATCTGTGATCTCGACGGAGCGGCCCTGCTCGACGGCGATCCCTACGCCGGCGCCACGATCGAGCGGGGCCAGCTCCGCCTGCCCGAGGGGCCGGGGCTCGGCCTCTCGGCGCGATGAGCGACCGCTTCGCCCAGGTCGTCCTTCCCCTCCCCCTCTTCGAGCCGTACACCTACCTCGTCCCCGACACCCTGGCCGACCGAGTGGTGCCGGGAGCTCGGGTCGTCGTGCCGGTGCGGAAGCGCCAGCTGGTCGGCATCGTTAGCGCGGTCGGTGCCGAGGCGCCGAACGTCGCGGCGAAAGAGATCCTGGCCGCTCCGGATCCGGAGCCCGCGCTCACCGCACCCCTGCTTCGCACGGCCGAATGGATGGCGGGGTACTACGGCGCCCCGGTCGGGCTCGCGCTGCGCGCCATGCTCCCCGCGGCGCTCTGGGGCGCGTCGCGGGTGCACCTGGTGGTGACGGCGAGCGGGCCGGCCGGACGGCCGGGAGGATTGGCGGAGCAGCTCCTCGACTGGGTGGGACG
>JBGPVQ010000185.1:0-5927 GCA_041491785.1 Gemmatimonadota bacterium
GCGCCGGACGACCCTGCCGCCGCGCCCGGCCAGTAGCGCCATGCCGCTCTCGACCCGCGCCGTACTGCCGGGAGCCATCCTGCTCGGCGTGGTGGGCGTCGGCCTCCTGGCCGCGGCGCTGCGATGGCGGCGTCGGGGCAAACCCATCCCGCATCTCGATCGGGCCGCCACGCGCGCCGACCCGGCGATGCTGATCCGCTGGGCCGCGGCCGGGGAGTATCGCGCGGCGCTCGAGGGCTGGGGCTGGATCCTCGCCCGGCGCCTGGAACTGAGCCGGGACCTCGCGGAATCGGCGGAGCTGCAGCGTCTCCTCGACGACATCGCCTTCAGCGTCTTTTCGCGCCGCACCGGGGATCATCTGGCCTCGCTGGCCGGCCGGGCGGCCTGGCTGGGGGCCGGATGAACTTCGCCCGGCCGTTCCTCCTCCTCTTGCTCCTGCTGCCGCTCTGGCTCCTGGTCCGCCGGCGGCGCGGCGCCACCGTCACCGTCGGCGACGGTGCGCTTCCCGCGGCGGCCGCCCGCCGGGCTTGGCTGCCGCTGGTGCCGCCGACGCTCCGGGCCCTGGCACTCGCCGGATGGATCGGGGCGGCCGCCGGACCCCAGCTGCCCGGCGGACCCATGACGGTCCGCAAGGACGGCATCGCGATCGTGATTGCCATCGACGTCTCCAGCAGCATGCTGGCCGAGGATTTCGCGCCGTCCAACCGGCTCGAAGTGGCCAAGCGGGACGCCATCGCGTTCATTCGCGGACGCGATGCGGACCGGATCGGGTTGGTCGCATTCGCCGGCCAGGCCCTGACCCAGATTCCCGTCACCCTCGACTATGCCGTGCTGGAACAGGCGGTGAGCGCGCTCCGGGTGGGAACCCTCGAGGACGGCACCGCGATCGGGAGCGGCCTCGCCACCGCGGTCAACCGGCTGCGCCGGGTTCCCGCGCGCTCCAAAGTGATCCTGCTGCTGACCGACGGCGTGAACAACCGGGGCGCGATCGACCCCCGGACCGCGGCCGACGCCGCCGCCGCGTTCGGCGTCCGGGTCTATTCGGTCGGCGTGGGCACCCAGGGCGAGGCCCGAATTCCCACCGGACGCGGCATGAGTGGATTCCGTTACGAAATGCTGCCGGTCGAAATCGACGAGCCGCTGCTCCGGGACATCGCCGCGAAGACCGGCGGCCGATATTTCCGCGCCACCGACAGCGAGTCGCTCGGGCGGATCTTCCAGCAGATCGACCAGATGGAGCGCACCCGGGTGGAGGCCCGGCAGTATCGCGCGGCCGATGAAACCCCGGCCCCCTTTCTCCTGGCGGGGCTCGGGCTCTTCGCGCTGGCGCTGCTGCTCGGATCCACCGTCGTGGTGCGGGCGCCATGATCGTGGATTCGCCGATGCTCCTGGTGCTGGCCCCGGTGGCAGCCCTCCTGCTCGGGTGGCTGGCTTGGCTGGTGCGCCGGGCGCGCTCGCGGTCGCTGGCTCTCTGGGCGCCCGGCCGAGCGGGCGCTGCCGCGAGCGGAAAGGCGGGGCCATGGCTGCTGGGCGCCGCGGGACTGCTGGCCGGCGTGGGCGCCGCGGGTCCGCGCTGGGGAGCCACCGAAACCGAGCTGACGGGGCGGGCGCTCAACCTCGCGATCGGGATCGACATCAGCCGCTCGATGCTGGCGGAGGATGCCGCGCCCAACCGGCTGCAGCGCGCGATCCGGGAGGCGCGTCGCCTGGTGCAGGACAGCCGGGGCGATCGTCTGGCGCTACTCGCCTTCGCGGGGCAGAGCTACATCCTGACGCCGCTGACGCTCGACGACGGCGCCGTATCGCTGCAGCTGGACGCCCTGGACCCCGAGGTCGCCAGCGAAGGGGGAACCGAGCTGGCCGCCGTTCTGGCCCAGGGAAGAGGTCTCCTCGCCGCGGCGGCCGAAGGCGGAGCCCGGGTGCTGGTGGTATTCACCGATGGAGAGACCCACGACTCGATCGACGCCGCCGTGGCCGCGGCCCGAGCGCTGCGTGCCGATGGAGTGACTCTGATCCTGGTGGGCGAGGGCGACACGGTGCCCACCCGGATTCCGCTCCGCGACGAGCGCGGCGCGCTCAACGGATACAAGACCGACGCCGACGGGTTGGTGGTGCGCACCTGGCGGCGCGATGCGGTGCTGCGGGCGGTGGCGGATGCGGGCGGTGGGGTACTGGTGCCCGCCGAGGCCGCGGATCAGGAGGCGGGGATCCACCGAGTCGTGGCGGCGCTCGAGCGCAGCGCCACGCGCGAGCGGCGGCGGGAGGATCTGACGCCGAGGGGCTGGCTCTTTGCGCTGGCGGCGACGCTGCTGCTGGGAGTCCAGGCGCTGCGTCGGCGGGGACCTGCGCTGGCCGTCATAGCGCTCACCCTGTTGCCGGCCAGCCGCTCCGCGGCGCAACGGCCATCCACCGGAGACCGGCTGCTCCGCCGCGGTGATACCGCGGGAGCGGCACTCGCCTTCGTGCGGGACGCCGCGCGGCGTCCCGTGGGGGACACTGCGATGTTCAACGCCGGCACCGCCGCGCTGGCGCGGGGGCAGCTTGCCGCCGCGCGCGAATGGCTCGGCACGGCCTCCCGCTCGCTCGATCCGTCGCTGCGATACCGCGCGCTCTACAACCAGGGCCTTGCCGCGCTGCTGGAATCCCGTGCGGACTCCGCCAAACGTGCCGAGCTGGAAGAGTTCGCCGCGCAGCGCTTCCGAGAGGCGTTGCTGCTCGCACCCGGTTCGCAGGCCGCGAAATGGAATCTCGAGCTGGTGCAGCAGCGGACGCCGCCACCCAGCGGCGGCGGCGGCAGCAAGCCACCGCCCACTCCCCCCAAGCAGGCTCCGCCGACCCCGAGCCCCACCGGCGGGGCGCTTTCGCAAGCGGAAGCGGAACAGATCCTCAACTCGGTCGACCGCACCGAGCGTGAGGTTCGGGTCGATCAGGCCCGTCGCCGGCGGATGGCGCAGAGCGCCGTGGCAAAGGATTGGTGATGCTTCCACTGCTCGCCGTGCTGCTCATCCAGGGGCCCGGCCTCGACGTGACGACGTCGGTGGACCGGGCGCGGGTGGGCGTGGGCGAGGAAGTGCTCTATACGCTTCGCGCGGTGGGTCATTCGACCGCGGCGTTCCGGGTGGATCTACCCGCCCTGGACGGCTTTGCCCTCATCGAACGTCGGGAGCGTACCGACGTGGTCACCGGAACCCGAGAGGCCACCCGCGCCTTCACCCTGGAGCTTCGGCTGCGCGCGGAGCAGGTCGGTAACTGGCAGATCGGGCCGATTCGGGTCGAGCACGGCGAGGCCTCCGCATTCTCCCCCACCGAATCGGTGATGGTGACCAGCGCGGCGGGGAGCGGCGGGACAGGGCTCGACGCCGATCTCATGGCCCTCATCCCCCGGGTGCCCCCGCCGAGGACCGGCCCGCCATCGGTATTCACGGTCGTCTCCAGCGATCAGGTGTATGCGGGCGATCAGGTCAACGTACTCACCGCGGCCTGGCTCCCGCGGGGGCTCCGCCTCCGGCTCAGACAGCCGCCCACCCTGACGCCGCCCGCGCTGCCGGGAGTCTGGTCGACGCCCCGCTCGGCGGTTCCCGGCGCGGTCGCGAGCCGGGTGGTCGACGGTGAGGCGTACGATCTCTTCGTCGGCTTCCAGACGGTCTACCCGCTCAACCCCGGCGCGGTCCCCATCCCGCCGGCCCGGCTCTCGTGGATGCAGCCGAGCGGGCGCCAATACTTCAGCGAAGAGCAGCGGCAGATTGCCGACAGTCCCCCGCTCACGCTGGTGGTGCGGCCGCTCCCGGACGGGGGGCGGCTGCCCGGGTTCGACGGGCCGGTGGCCCGCGACGTCACGATCGAATACCAGTTGGGACAGGGTTCCGCTCGCTCCGGTTCGGTCCTCCCGGTCAGCATCGAGGTGAGCGGCGCGGGAAACCTTCCCCTCTGGCCGACCCCGCGGGTCACCTGGCCCGCCGGCGTTCGGGTGTACGAGGAGGGCACCGAGGAGAATCCCCGGCTCACCGGGATTCGGCTCGGCGGCACCAAGCGGTTCCGCTTCGCGGTCGTGCCGGATTCCGCCGGAAGCCTTTCCCTGCCGCCGCTCGAGTACGCCTACTTCGACCCCAATCAGGGTGGCTACCGGGTGGCCCGCGCCCCCGGCATCGCCGTCCCGGTGCTCGACGCGGCACCGGTCGCCGATCGCCGCGCGCCGCCGCCGCTCGAGGAACCGGGGCCGCCCACCCTCGCCGATCGGATCATGAATCTCCCCGGCGCAGTGCTCGGGCTGCTGATCGCCGTTCCGATTCTGGCGGCCGCAGGGGCGGGGACGCTGCGCCGGCGCGCCACGCGGCGGGCCCCTCCCCGGGAGGAAGCGGATTCCTCAGCTCGGCTCGACGCGCTCCTCGGCGCGCTCGCCCCGGCGGGAACCCGGGCCTCCGCGGGCGCGCTCGCCGCAGCCCTCCGCTCGGCGGGGGTGGATCGGGAGGGAGCGGAGCGTCTGGTACAACTGCACTTCGCCGTGGAAGCCGAGCGATTCGGCCCCCGGGGCGCCGGGAGCGCGCCGCCGGAATTGCAGCACGCCATCGAGGCGGCGCTCCGCCGAGTGCCGGCCCGGATTCGGCGGGTATCGGGTCGGGTCATGCTCGGGGTCCTGGGCGGGCTCCTGATGCTCGCTCCCGCGGAGCGGCTGGAAGGCCAGTCGGGCATTGAGCTCTATACCCGGGGCGAGTACGGCGCGGCGGCCGAGGCGTTCCGCGCCGAAGCGGCGTCGTTTCCCAAGGTATCCAGTCATTGGTACGATCTCGCCGCCGCGGAGTTCATGGCCCGGCGGGACGCCCAGGCGGTGGCGGCCCTCGTGGCGGCCCGGGCTCTCGCTCCCCGCGACCACCGCGTGGTGGCGCTCTGGGGATCGCTGGCCCGGGAGCACGAGCTCATCCGCCGCGGCGGGCGGTCCTGGCCGATCGACGCCAACGAATGTTACGTGGCGGCGCTTCTGCTGCTGTGGATCGGCGCGGCGCTGTTGGTCCTGGTATCACGGCGCCGCGCGCTGGCAGTCGCCGCCCTGCTCCTCGCGGCCGGTAGCGTTGCGGCGGGGCTCGCCCTCCGCGCGCAGCGCACCGCGCCGCGGGCGGTGTTGACCGGCGGCGCCAGTCTCCGGCTCTCACCCCACGGGCTGGCGCCGGAGCGCGGCGCGCTGCCGGCGTTCAGCATCGTGATTCTGGAGCGGCACCTCGACGGGTGGTGGCTGGTCCGCTCCGGCGATGGCGCCGAGGGATGGGTTCCGGCGGACGTCTTGGCCCGGAGCCCAGCGTTAGATTGAGGGGATGCCTCCCACCACCATTCCGCGGGTCGCCATCCTCCCCGACGCGGTAGCCAATCAGATTGCGGCGGGGGAGGTGGTCGAGCGTCCCGCATCCGTGGTCAAGGAGCTGGTCGAGAACGCGCTCGATGCCGGCGCGCGGCATCTCCGGGTAGAGATCGAGCAGGGCGGCAAGACCCTCATTTCCGTGAGCGACGATGGCTCCGGCATGGGGCGGGAGGACGCGGTGCTCTCCCTCGACCGCCATGCCACCAGCAAGATCACCGCTGCCGCGGATCTGGTGGGCGTCGAAACTTTCGGCTTTCGCGGTGAGGCGCTCCCCGCCATCGCCTCGGTGTCACGCTTCACGCTGGCCACTTCCGACGGGACCGAGGCCACCGAGCTCACCGTCACCGGTGGCCGCCTCGACGCCGTCGCCCCCGCCGTGCGCCAGCGGGGCACCAGCGTGTCGGTGCGGGGACTTTTCTTCAACACGCCGGCCCGGCGCAAGTTTCTCCGCTCGGTGTCGAGTGAAGCCCGCGCCGCCGCCGAGGCGGTGGCGACACTGGCGCTCGCGCACCCCGTGGCCGGGTTTGAGCTGGTGGTCGACGGCACCGTGCGGCTCAGTGTGCCGGCGGGGCAGGAC
>JBGPVQ010000186.1:0-5920 GCA_041491785.1 Gemmatimonadota bacterium
AGACCGACTCGACTAATCTGCGCCTCTACGGGCACCTGGGCGAGATCATCGTCAATTGGGAGTGCTCGGTGCGCCAGCTTCGGGTGCATGACCAGGCGGACGGGGAGCAGTGGGGAATAGACGATCAGGGGTTCATCGCCATCGACGAATGGCATGAAATCGTCTGGGAGGTTCGCCGTGACTCCATGCGGGTTCGGGTCGATGGACGCCCTCGTTTCGCAGGCGAAGGGGAGTACGAGGGCATTCAGGCACCGCTGGCCATCGGGCCGTGTTTCGGCAGCGCCGTGACGGTTCGGGCCTTCACTGTCGCGGAGGGGTGAGCCCGCTGGTCACCCGTCCTTGCTCCTGGAGCCGCTCCACCACCGAAGGAGCCGATGATCATCGTACTGGCTAAAATCAAGCCGATGGCGGCGCAGCAGAAGCGCCGGTCGTTCGGCGGCATCCATTGAGCGCCCACGCAAGGAACAACCATGCACGGCGAGCTGCACCGGGGTGAGCGGATCGGGTGGCTGCGCGCCGCCGTGCTCGGCGCCAACGACGGCCTCATCTCCACCAGTAGCTTGGTGGTGGGCGTGGCGGCGGCCGAGCCGAGCCACGCGGCAATCGTGGTGGCCGCTGTCGCGGGGCTGGCCGCCGGGGCCCTCTCAATGGCCGCCGGTGAGTACGTTTCGGTCAGCTCCCAATCCGATACCGAGCAGGCGGATCTCGCCCGGGAGCGCGGCGAACTCGCGACCTCGCCGGAGGCCGAGCGGGCCGAGTTGGCGGGGATCTACGTGACCCGGGGCCTCAGCCGTGAGCTTGCGATCCAAGTGGCGGACCAATTGATGGCCCACGACGCCCTCGCAGCCCATGCCCGGGATGAGCTTGGCATCCATGAGCTGACACGGGCACGCCCGATTCAAGCAGCGGTGGCCTCCGCGACCTCCTTTGCGGTCGGGGCGGCACCACCGGCAATTCTCGCCGCGCTCTTGCCTGCCGGAGTTCTGACGCCGGGCATAGTGACAGTCACGCTGGGGTTGCTCCTCATACTCGGAGCCGTGGCTGCCCGACTTGGAGGCGCCCCGCTGATGCGCGGGGCCCTGCGGGTCGCGTTCTGGGGCGCCGTGGCCATGGCATGTACTGCCGGAGTCGGACGCCTGTTCGGCGCGGTTGTCTAGTCGGCAATGGAACCTGGCGCAATTCGGCGGTACGCAATCAGCTGCGGCTTGCTCCTGCTGCCAATCTTCATCTGGAATGTGACCCTCATTGGCTCCCTCCCCGCCCGCGCTCGCTTTCGATGAGTTCTGGCGGGATATTCCCGTGCCGCTGGCCCATCTAGAGAACTCGACTCGGCTGATGGTCAATGTTCTCCCCTTCCTGATGCCCCTCGAGCCGAGGTCCCGCCGCCAGCGGCTCGGGCTGGCCCTTTACGGCATCGGCCTGGTTCTCTGTTGCGGTGCGTGGACCGCCCTCATTCTCGCTCTCCATTCGGCATGGGCCACTGCGCCCATCGGGTTCATGGCTCCGGCGTACACGCCACTCCTCCGGCTAGTGGGGATTGCCCTGCTCGGCCAGCGGCTCTATTGGGGACGGCGCTATCGCTGGTGGATGTTCCTGGTCCCGACCGCCGGATTTCTCGTTGCCCACGTGGCTCATGCAGCCCGGGTGTATGCCCGGACCTGATGACCAGGCCCTCACTCAGTTAGCGAGATCAACCGGGATGACCCTGATGACCTCAGGCGATGAGCGCCCGCTTCGAATTGCGTTTGGCTACCGATTCGCCGTGGCATTCGATGCGTCGTTGATGCTTGGATGGCCGGGGCTGCTCCAGTGGGCGTATCTCCGCCCAATCGAGCGGAGGTTCGTGGTGGTTCTGCATGCGGTCGTGATGTCCAGTTTCGTCCGCGCGGAGATGGTCGCGGTCCACGTTTGCGCTCTGGAATCGAGACGGATGTGGCCCTGCTAGTCATGTTCCTCGGGGCCTACTTTGGGCGGGCCGATCGGCCCATCGTGGAGTCCCAGCCCGCGTTTCCTGCTGACTGTGCCGCAAGCTCGTTCGCCGCCGCCGGGTTTGTTAAGGAGGGCCGGCCGGTGGCAGCAGTCTGGCGGGGAAACCTCCTCCGGCCGGAGTGGTGGGCGGGAGCGCGACTCGGGTGGGTCCCCGATTCCTCGGGAGCGCCGAGATGGCCGCTGTTCGAGAATGGCTCATCCGACCTGACGCTGCATTTCGATGAGACCAGCAGGCAATTCATCGTGGTGCAGGCGGTGGGGTTCGGCCCGGCCGACGTGACGATGCGGACGGCACCGGAGCTCACGGGGCCCTGGACGGCGCCGCAGATCGTCTACCGCCCCCCCGAGTACTATCGTCCGCATGTGATGATCTACTCCGCCAAGGCACACCCCGAGCTGGCCGGCGGAGACCTGGTCGTCACGTATGCCACCAACACGTTTCAGTTTGCCGAGCACCTGACGGACGGCTTGATCTACTACCCCCGATTCCTGCGTCTGACGCGGTGTCGGTGATCCCCAGGCGGCCTCGGCCTCCCCTGCATCAGTGGAACGGGTATGACGAGGAGCCATCGCAATGGATCGCAAAGCGCTCATCCGCGAGTATAAGCAGCGCCGCCCTCCGATGGGCGTCTACCGGGTGCACAATACGATCACCGGCCACGCGCTGGTCGCGGCGAGTACGGATCTCCCGTCCATCCTCAACCGTCACCGCGCTCAGTTGGGGATGGGAGGGCATTCCTCGCGTGTGCTCCAAGCCGACTGGATCGCGCATGGCCCGGAGTCGTTTGTGTTTGAGATCCTCGACACACTGACCCCTCCCGACGAGCCGGGCTACAATCCCCTCGAGGACCTCACGGTTCTCGAGGATCTGTGGCTCGAGAAGTTGTCGCTGGGCGCAGATCGCCTGCATACGATTAATCCCAAACGCTTGAGCCCGCCTCCCCGACGCGGGGGCTCCTAGTTCGGGCCCAGCCAGGCGGCGCTGTCGGGGGGAAATTCTGGCACACCCGCGCCACCTGGCGGCAGCGTAGCCGCCGCTCAAGGGCAAGTGGCTAGGCGGGGTCACGTTCTCGACCACTTGCCGTAGGCCCCGCTGGGCGATTCACAGCACGCTAGCCGGGGCAGGGGGGCATGGGATGAGCAGGTGGGACTCTAGCGGGCCGGTGTCCTCGACCCGATCTTTCTCATCCAGAATCTGTGGGTCCGGCCCTGCCGACCGAGAGAATCCTCGATGACCCCCGTCCTGTTTCGTTGCCGCCGGTACCTGGTGCTGCTCGTGGCGGGTGGCTGCTCGCATGCCGCCCAGCCGAGCCCGGGCGTTCAGCCAGCGACCCCCTGCCTCCGGTGGCAAGTGACTATCGACAACGAGTTCCCGTTCCCCGTCTCGGTTTATGTGTACGCGACCGGTGGCCGCTCGAAGCTTGGGACCGTGTGGCCGGGCGTCACCGAGCTGATGGCGACGGACTCCGGCCAGGTCTCGTTCGCGCCGCCGTTGGGGCAATCGCTCGTGGCACGCGGGCGGCAGATCCGCGGGACGGTCAAGTGCGCGGTGCGGGTGACGGGCTGAGGTAGAGCGGCAACGCCTAACCCGCGTTTCCCTCCGCCGGCCGCAGGCGTGGCAGGCCGCCATCAGTCGTCGGGGCTAGTCCACAAGCCCACCCTTCGATGGATGGTGAATTGCCCGGGACTTCCTAGAATTGGTATGGGGGCCGAGTCCGCCGGCCCCGACCTCTTTGCGGGAGAGCCTCGTGCATACACCCCTTCGGTGCGTTTCCGTGGCAGTCCTGCTCCTTGCGGGCTGCGCGACCAAGACCCAAACTGGGGCCGTGGTCGGCACGGCGGGTGGGGCGGTGGTCGGCGGTGTGATCGGCAAGGTGGCCGGATCCACGGCGAAGGGCGCCATTATCGGCGCCGTGGTTGGCGGCGTGGCGGGAGCCATCATCGGCGCGCAGATGGACAAGCAGGCCAAGGAGCTGGAGCAGAATATCAAGGGCGCCAAGGTGGAACGGGTGGGCGAAGGCATTCAGGTGACGTTCGAATCGGGGCTGCTCTATGACTTCGATTCCGAAGTCGTGCGGCCGGAAGCGAAGACGAACTTGCGCGAGCTGGCCACCAGCCTGGAGAAATATCCCGGCTCCAATCTCCTGATCGTTGGCCACACCGACCAGCTCGGCTCGGTGGCGTACAACCAGACGCTGTCGGAGCGGCGGGCCAACGCGGCGGCCACCTACCTGATCGCGCAGGGCGTGAGCGGGACCCGCATCGCCACGCGCGGTCTGGGTGAAACCGAGCCCATCGCCTCCAATGAGACGGAAGCCGGCCGGCAGGCCAACCGGCGGGTCGAGGTGGCGATCTTCGCGAGCCAGGAGGCCCGGGCCGCCGCTGCGAAGCCGGGGTCCCGGTGAGGGCCCTTGCCACGATCGGCCTGGTGCTCCTGGCGGCATGCCCGGGGACCAAGCCGATCAAGGAACTCCTCGACGATCCGTCCCGCTTCGACGGCAAGACGGTTCGCATCGCGGGTGAGGTGAAGGAATCGATCGGGGCGCTGGGCGTCGGGGTCTATCAGGTCGACGACGGAACCGGTACGCTCACCGTGGTGAGCAAGGCTGGGAACGGCACGCCCAGAGTCGGCGCCAGAGTCGGCGTGGAGGGCGAGTTCCGGTCGGCGTTCACTCTGGGAATCCGGACCGCGGCCGTGCTGGTCGAACAGAAACGGAGGAGCCCATGATGGAGGCCTCATTCACCTCGTCTGGCGTTCAGCCACAGGTCACACGATGGTGCGACGCCCTCTAATGAAGTGCCACAGGATCGAGATGACCGCGAGGAGCAGGAGGAGGTGAATGAGGCCTCCAGCCACATGGAAGACGGTGAACCCGAGGAGCCAGGCCACGACCAGAATGACCGCCAAGGCAAAAAGCATGAGGTGTTCCTTCCCGTGAGTGCCTTCACCTGCCCTGATCCGAGCAGAGTCTCGGCCGACCAGGAACTGTACCCGGAGTCCCTGCCGAGTGAAATCGATCGTTCGACTGGATTGTGGCTTAGCTCGGAAGGACTACGTCGGCGGCGAGCCTCCCAATACCCGCTTCACCGATTGCCCGGACCGGAGCTGGCCGTTGTTACTGACGCCGTTGATGAGCGCGACCTCATCCAGCGGAATGCTCGAGGGGTATTGGGAGTTGAACTGGTCCAGTGTCATGGCGCGGGGGGCCCGCTCGAGCCGGAGCCGCATCGGCTGCGCGGCGAGTGCGTTGGGATCGGTCAGGCGGTCGAAGCTCGCAATGCTCCGCTGAAAGACTGCGCTGTAGCTGGTGAACTTGGCACTGGTGGTGTAGGCCGTGATCTGATAGGTGGTGCCGCCGTACTCGATGAAGGTCGCGATCCCCCGTAACGTCCCCTGGTCGGTCTGGGCGCTGAACTCGCCGGTCAGTGCGGGAAAGCCGTGGATGTTGTTCTGCGAGATGCTGCCGGCCTGCAGCCCCTGCTGGGCAAAGAATTTTTGGGACGCCTCGGCGGCGGTTCCTGTCGCCCCCCGAAGCTCGATCAGTGCATCCTGCGCTGCGCTCCCGCCGGTCACCGCGTCGCTTCCGTTCTGAGTCTTCCATCCATCCGGAAACCGGAACTGGAACTTGAGGTCCGGGTGCAGGAAGAGCGGCCCCTGGAAGAAGCCCTGGCGCGGGTTCTCGCCGTACACCATCCCGTCGATCACCTCGAAGAACTCGTCCCGGCCGATCTTCTTGGTGTTGAGGTCCTCTTGCACGGCGGCGAGAAGCTGCTCGGTAGCCTTGATCCGGTTGCCGGGGTCAGGGTGAGTCGCCTGCCACTCAGGCAAGCGCCCGGCGCCACTCATCTTTTCCTGCTGAGCGAGCATCTGGAAGACCGGGACCATCTGACGGACGTCATAGCCGTCTGCCAGGGCGTAGCGGAAACCCAG
>JBGPVQ010000187.1:0-5919 GCA_041491785.1 Gemmatimonadota bacterium
CCACGCGGACGCACCCTCAAAGCCGCGCTCGCCCGGTCCGGGCACGCTCCCGAGACGGTGAGCGATCGGGTTTTCGGCGAGCTCGCCGCCACCGAACACCCCCAGGGCGTGCTCGCGGTCGTCGAGCCGCCGCGCTGGCGGCTGGAGGATGTCCGGGTCGGCCCTCGCGCTCCCGCGCTGGTGCTCGACGGCGTGCAGGATCCTGGAAACGTCGGCACCATGGTGCGCACCGCGTTCGCGCTCGGTGCCGCGGGAGTCCTGGCCCTTCCCGGTACCGCGGAGATCACCAACCCCAAGGCCCTCCGTGCTACCATGGGAGGATTCTTCCGGCTTCCCTGGGTCGCACTGGACGAGGAAACCCTCCGCGGCTGGGCGCGCCGAGCCGGGGTTCGGGTGCTCGTGGCCGCGGCCGATGGCGCGCCCCCGTCCGCCAGCCGAGGTCGGGCGCTCGCGCTGGTGGTCGGCAACGAGGGCGCCGGCACCCGCGCGTCGCTCGGCGAATGGGCCGACGGCCGGGTCGGCGTACCGCTCCGCGAAGGGGCCGAGTCGCTCAATGTGGGCGTCGCGGCGGGCATTCTGCTCTACGAGGTGACGCGTGAGTGAGCCGGCCGCCCTTGCCGTTCTCGCCGGCCTGTTCGGGGCGGTGATCGGGAGTTTTCTCAACGTCTGCATCGTGCGGCTCCCCGCCGAGCAGTCGGTGGTCTCCCCACCGTCGCGATGCCCCAAGTGCGGCAAGCGGGTGGAGTGGCGCGACAACATCCCGGTGTTGTCGTGGCTGCTGCTCCGGGGCCGGTGCCGCGGCTGCAAGGCGCCGATCAGCATCCTCTATCCGGTGGTGGAGCTCACGGTCGCCCTCCTCTGGGCCGGGATGGCCTACTGGCAGGGCCCCAGCGTCGAGGCGCTCAAGGGCGCCCTGTTCGGCACCATTCTGCTGGGCATCGCGCTCACCGACGCGCGGGAGTACGTCATCCCCAACGAATTCACCTGGGGTGGACTGGCCATCGGCCTGGTGCTGAGCGCCGTGGGTGGGCTGCATCCGCTGCTCATGGCCCTGCTCGGCGCCGGCGTGGGGTTCGGAATTCTCTGGGCGGTGGGGCTCCTCGGCACCTGGGCGTTCAAGGAAGAGGCGATGGGCGGGGGCGATATCAAGATGATGGCGATGGTCGGCTCGTTCGTCGGCTGGCAGGGCGTGCTCTTGACCATCTTCCTCGGCGCCCTCGGCGGCACGGCGATTTTTCTGCCCCTCACCCTCCTCGGGCGCAAGAAGCTGGTGCCCTTCGGCGTCTTCCTCGCGCTGGGCGCGGCGATCACCTACGTCGTCGGGCCGGCAATCCTCGCCTGGTACCGGCGCTATCTGGGAGTCGGCTGATGGTTCGGCTGCTCACCGCGCTGGCGGCGTTCGTGCTGGGCTGCCGAGGTACCCCGCCCGGTTCGGCGCAGGAGCCGGATCTCGCCCGCCTGGTCGACAGCCTCAGGCCGGCAGTGGAACGCGCAGTGGGTCTTCGCTTCAAGGGCCCCACCCGATCGGCCCTCAAGAGCCGGGAGGAGGTCGGCGCGTTCTTGCTCGGGAAACTCCGGGAGGAGTTTCCCGCCCGGCGCCAGGAGGGCATCGAGGGCGTATACCGGCTTCTCGGGCTCCTGCCCGACACCCTGGACTTGAGGAAGCTGCTGCTCGAGCTCTATACCGAGCAGGTCGCCGGGTTCTACGACCCCGATCAGCGCACCCTCTTCGGGGTCCGGGGCGCCGACCCCGCGCAGCAACGCCTGGTGCTGGCCCATGAGCTGGTGCACGCGCTGCAGGCGCAGTATCTCCCGCTCGATTCGATCATGCATCTCCGGGGTGACGCCGATCAGCAGGCCGCGGTGCAGGCTGTCCTCGAGGGGCACGCGACCCTGGCCTCGATCCGCGTCCTGGTGCCGGGTCAGGACATCGTGTCTCGCCCGGGGTTCTGGGACACCTTCCGCGAGCAGATCAAGGCGCAACAGTCCGGGAGCCAGGCATTCGCCCGGGCGCCGCTCGCCCTGCGCGAAGGATTGGTGTTTCCCTACCTCAACGGCGCCGAATTCATGCGCTGGTGGGATTCGGCCAACGCGGGAAAGCGGCTGCCCACCCTGGCCGAGCTGCCGCGCTCGACCGAGCAGATCCTTCATCCGGCGCGCTACGCCGCCGGAGACGCCCCGATCGTGGTGCGCTTTGCCGCCACCGACACGACGCTGTACGAGGACACCCTCGGCGAGATCGAAATCCAGATCCTCGCCGCCGTGCTCCGCGGGGGCGGGGAAGTGCTCACCGGCCAGCCCATCGGCTGGGGCGGCGACCGGTTCCGGGTCTACCGCACCGCCCAGGGGCCCGCGCTGGTCTGGTATATCGTCTGGGATGACGCGGAGAGCGCCGCCCGTTTTCGGGGGACGTCGGGGGAGCGGCTCCTGGCCCGCGACCGTCCCGGCTACCGCACCGCGGTGGAACCGGTGCCCGGCGCGGCCCGACCCACGGTACGGGTGGTCATTGCGCCCACCGCGTGGGAACGCTGGGCACACCCTCCGCCGCTCCGCGCTCCCTGACGAGGCAGCGCCTACTCCACCGTCTTGTGGAACCTCCGCACGCTCAGCCCGATGAGCAGGATCGAAAACCCCGCGAGTACCGCCATCTCCGGCCAGAGATCGGCGAGCCCAGTGCCCCGGAGCAGGATGCCGCGGAGAACCCGGAGAAAATAGGTCAGCGGGAGCGCCGCCCCGATCCATTGGGCCAGCGCCGGCATCGCCTCCCGCGGAAACATGAAGCCGGACAGCAGGATGTTGGGCAGCATGAAGAGGAATCCCAGCTGCATCGCCTGCGCCTGGGTGGTGACGAGGGTGGACACGAACAATCCGATCGCCAGGCTGGCCACGATGAACGGAAACGCGGCGAGGTAGAGCGTCGACAGGTTGCCGGTCACCGGGACATCGAACAGCAGCCGGCCCAGCAGGAGGATCACCGTCACCTGCACGTACCCGACCAGCATGAAAGGGATGATTTTCCCCAGCATCAGGCTGGTCTTGCCGATCGGCGTAACGATCAGCTGCTCCAGCGTCCCGCGCTCCCGTTCCCGCACGATGGCGATGCTCGCGATGATGATCATCGTCATCGAGAGCAGCACGCCGATGATTCCCGGGACGATGTAGACCGCGCTGCGCATCGCGGGATTGTACCACGGCCGTACCCGGACAATGATCGCCGTGGCGACTCCGCGCGCCGCCGCCAGCTCCTGCGACCGGACCGCGCCGGCGAGTCCGGCCCCGCTGATCGCGGACGAAGCCGCCAGGGGGTCGGCCGCATCCACCACGATCTGGGCGGTTGCCGGGCGGCCCCGTTTGAGGTCGCGCTCGAAGTCGGGCGGAATCACGATGCCGGCGCGGGCCTGCCCCCGGGCGATCACCGACGCCATTTCCTCCCGGTCCCGAACCATTCGGCTCAAGTCGAAGTTGCCGGTGTTGAGCATCGCCTGCACCAGCCGTCGGCTCTCCGGCGACCGCGACTCGTCCAGCACCACCGTCGGCAGGTGGCGCACCTCGGTCTGGATCGCGTAGCCGAAGAGTATCAGCTGGATCGTGGGAACCCCGATCAACAGCGCCAGCGTGAGGCGGTCGCGGCGCATCTGGATGAACTCCTTGCGGAGCATCGCCCAGAATGACCAGCGCGCGATCCGATCTCTGGCGGTCATGCCGCCTCGCCCTCATCCCGTCGCTGCAGCTCAATGAAGACGTCCTCGACCGTCGGTAGACCGAACCGCGCGGTGATCTCCTTGGGAGTCCCCACCCCGATCAAGTGCCCGCGGGAGAGAAACGCCAGGCGATCGCACTGCTCCGCTTCATCCATGTAGTGGGTGGTGACCAGCACCGTCATCCCCGCCTTGGCCCGGCGGTGGATCATGGTCCAGAAGTGCCGGCGCGCGGCGGGGTCCACCCCCGCGGTCGGCTCGTCGAGGAACACCAGCTCGGGAGCGTGGGTCGTGGCGCTGGCCAGGGCCAGCCGTTGCTTCCACCCGCCGGAGAGGGTTCCCGCGAGCTGGCCGGCGCGGGAACCCAGCCCGTACTCGGCAAACTGCGTCGCCACTCGCCGTCGCCGCTCGTCGCCCACCAGGCCGTACATCCCCGCGTAGAACTCCAGGTTCTCCTGGACGGTGAGGTCGTCGTAGAGGCCGTAGCGTTGCGACATGTATCCGATCCGGCGCCGCACCAGCTCGGGCGTCTTCACCACATCCACCCCGACCACCAGCGCGCTGCCGGCGGTCGGCTCGAGCAGCCCGGTGAGCATCCGGATCGTGGTGGTCTTGCCGCTGCCGTTGGGCCCGAGGAGGCCGAAGATTTCACCGCGCGCCACCTCCAGGTCGAGGCCTTCCACGGCCACCATCGCCCCGAACGTCTTGCGAAGCCCGTGGGTGACGATCCCCAGCGAATCCGGCGTCGGACCGCTCACCGGGCGGGCCGCCCCGGCCCCATCCTTACCGTCACCCACAGCCCCGGATGCGGCGCCTCGGCCGGGTTGGTGAACTCCACCTTCACCCCGAACATCAGATCGGCGCGCTCCCGCTCGGTGAGCGCGACCCGCGGGGTGAATTCCGCTTTCGGATTGATCGCCACCACCCGCCCGCCGATTGCCCGGCCGTCGCCGGTTTCCACGCTGACCGCGGCCCCGACCGCCAGGCGGGCCGCGAGCGATTGCGGCACGTAGACCCGGACGTATGGCCGCGCCATCTCTCCCACCGTCACCACCGGCACGTTGGGCCCCAGCCCTTCACCCGGTTCCGCGTTCCTCGACAGTACGATCCCGGCGACCGGAGCCACCAGGACGAGGTCCGCGGCGCGGGCCTCGATCTGCTGCAGCGCCGCCCGCGCGTTGGCCGCCTCCGACCGCGCCGCCGCAATTCGTTCCGGCCGGCTGCCCGCTTGCAGCAATCGCAGCGCCTCCGCGGCGGACTGCATGCGCCCCCGCGCCACCCGATCCGCGCTGACCGCGTTGTCGAGGCTCTGCTTGCTCACCACATCTCGACCGGCGAGCTCGCGGATCCGCACCAGATCTTTTCCCGCCAGCTCCGCTTCCGCCTCGGCGGCCGCCAACTCCGCCTGGGCCCGCTTGATTTCCTCCGGTCGGGATCCCGCCTCGAGATCCCGCAGGTTGGCCTCCGCCGTTCCCACGCGGGCACGCTGGACCGCCAGCGAGGCGCCGAGGTCGAATTGCGTTAGCAGGGCGAGCGTGTCGCCCGCCCGCACCGCGGCGCCCTCCTCCACCCGGATCGCCACCACCCGCGCCGCCGTCATCGCGGAGAGATCCACCTCGGGCACCTCCACGGTGCCCCGGGCTTCATAGGAAGGGTTTGCGCCGCTGCCGCACGCGGCGGCGAGCAGCACGACGAGCAGCGCCGTGGGTCCAGGGCTCATACGGTGGGCTCCGAGGTGGAAAGGGCGCGGACGGCGAACGCTCCGGCGTGGACCCCGAAGGCGTCCGCGGTCGCGTCGTCGATGCCGCGCGGCCCCAGGCCGAGAAAGATCCCGACCGCCGGCCGGGCGATCGTGAAATAGACCACCTGCGCGATGATGCTCACCGCGGCAAAGCGGGGCTCCACATCGCGGCGGAAGCTGCCCTCGCGCTGGCCCCGCTCGATGACGCCGCAGAGCCGTTGGAACAGCCCCGCGGCGATCTGCAGGATGACCGCCTGGGCATGGCGCGCGTCGTGGTCCACCAACTCCCGCACCACCAGCTTGGGCACATTGGGGTGCGCCCGGAGGAATTCCAACTGGGCGTTCACCAGGCTGCGAATGGCTTCGGCCGGAGTGGCCGCCTCGAAGGCCGCGCTCCCTCGGGCCACCAGACGCTCGCCGAGACGCCGGAGCACCGCCTGATAGAGCTCCTCCTTGCTTCCGAAGTAGTAGTAGAGCAGG
>JBGPVQ010000188.1:0-5913 GCA_041491785.1 Gemmatimonadota bacterium
CGGGCTGCCCAGATCCCGCTGGTGGACCAGGTAGAGGTAGCGGAACACCCCATACAGGACGAACGGTATGCCGTAGCTCAGCGCCTCGGAGCCGACCTTCCGGGCGGTGTCGGAGGTCAGCGAGTACATGAGGTACGACACGATGGTCACCGAGAGGAGGACGGCCGAGATCTGGTCGAGGAAGGCCGGGCTGTAGTGGGTCAGCACCTTTCGATGGTCAACCGACTCGTCACCGAGGACCAGGAGCTCGTGCCGGCGCTTGGCGAACCCGAGGTATAGCGCGAGCAGGCCGCCACACAGGAGCAGCCAGACCGATGGCTTGACGTGCACCGCCACCGAGCCGGCGATCAGGCGCAGAAGGAAGAAGGTCGCGATGGCGAACACATCGAGCAGCACCAGATGCTTGATCCACTTCGAGTAGGCGACGTTCAGGGTGAGGTAGCCGGCGATGCAGGCCAGGGCGGGGAGCCCCGCGAAGGCGGCGATCGAGAGGGAGAGCGCGGCCAGCAGGGCCGCCGCCGCCATGGCGCTCCCGGGGCCGATCCGGCCCGCGGCGATGGGCCGGTTCCGCTTGACCGGGTGGGCACGATCCTCGGCGCAATCGATCACGTCGTTGAACGCATAGACCGCGCTGGCGGCCAAGCAAAAAGCCACGAAGACCAGGATCGCGTCGGCCACGACGGCCGATTCGGTGGCCCGGCCCGAGAAGAGCAGGGGGGCGAGGACGAATACGTTCTTGGCCCAGTGCTGGGGGCGCAGCAGCTTCAGCCAGTCGCGCCAGGTCATGGTCTCAAGGTACCCGGGTGACGAGTCAATACAACAGGGCGAAAAGCAGCGACTCGATGCGCTGCGAGATCCGTACCGACCGCCGAAAGCTTTCGGGCGCCACGGTGGGCAATTTTACCGACCGGACGCCCGCGAGGTTGGCCCCGGCCACATCGGTCAGGTACTGATCGCCGACCACAAGCACACTCTCCTTCGTGACCTCGAGCTCCCGAACCGCGTACTCCACCAGGAGCCGGCTCGGTTTCCGGATGACCCGGGCGCCTTCCGCCAAACGAGCGGCGAGCTCCTCCTGCGGCCAGGAGTCGGCCCCCTCGAACAGCCGGCGGAAGTGCACCGCCTTACCGAGCGTATAGGCGCGCAGAATCGGAATCCGGGGAAAGATCGTGCCCAGCTCGCGATATCGCGCCTCGCCGGCGTTGGACAGAACGGCGTGTCGGAGGGTGCCGAGTGAGAGCAGCGCGCGGAAGGGAGCCTCCGCTTCCGGGGCCAGCGCGGGGCGCCGGTCTCCCGTAAGCGTGCCGTCCACATCCCAGACAATTCCCTTGATGGCGTGCCGCTCCACGAAGGCCGGATCCAACGCCACGAGGGAGGGGAGCCGCCAGGTCGGGCGCATCTGGCGGAGCAGGCTCAACAGTTGTGGCGCCGACTGCACAAATGTCGCCAGGGCCGAATCGCCGGTGGCGATCCGGCTCACCGGGCGACACTCCGCCGGGCCGCTCCCAGATGGGGCGAGGCTGGACGTTGCATTCCGGGCATAATAACGGAGGATTGGGGCTGTGGAACGGGGCTTGCTATGCTGACACGGCTCCCCCTGCGAGGTGTGGATGAGACTTCGGGTCCGCGGGCTGCCCCCATTGCTGCCGGCTGCTACCACCGACGGTGGGGCGCGTTGGGCCGGCTGGGTGGTCGCCGCGCTGGTGTTGGTCGGACTCCTGCTCCGCCTTCACGACCTGGGGTCGGGTCTCTGGTTCGACGAAATCCAGACTCTGGTGGACTACGTCCGGTCCCCGCTCGGCGCCATCGTCACCAACTACGACAACACCAATCAGCACCTGCTCTATTCGGTCCTCGCCCGGATCAGCACGGGATTGCTCGGTGAAACCGGCGCCGCCCTGCGGCTCCCTGCCGCGCTGCTCGGGACGGCAAGCCTGCTCGCCTTCTACCTGATGGCGGTCCGGAACACCGACCGGGGCGAGGCGTTGCTCGGCACCGCCCTCCTCACCTTTTCCTACCACCATGTCTGGTTCTCCCAGAACGCCCGCGGCTATTCGGGTCTGCTGCTGTTCACCCTCATCGCCACGGCGGCGTTTCTGCGGCTGCTGAGGGAGCAGAATGCGGGCTGGGGTGCGGTAGCGGTCTACGGAGTCAGCGCGGCGCTGGGGGCGTACATTCACCCGACGGCGATCCTGATTCCCATTGCCCATGGACTGGTCCTCGCGGCGCTGTGGTGGCGCGCCCGGCGGACCGCTCCGAGCGCCGGGTGGCGGCCGGCCGTCGGTATTCTTCTCGCGGGGCTCCTGACCCTGGCCCTCTACGCGCCGGTCCTTTCCCAGGTCGTCGCGGCGCTGACCGCAACAAACCCCAACGGCGCGGAAACGGCGTGGAAGAGTCCCTGGTGGCTGCTCAAGGAGACGGTGCAGGTGCTCGGTGCGGGCCTGCCGGGCGGGTGGTTTGCGGTGGTGTTCGTGAGTCTGGTCGCCGTCACGGGCCTTACCAGCTACGCCCGAAGGAGCGCGCCGGTCGCCGCGCTGCTGCTGCTGCCCGGCCTGCTCACGGCCCTGGCGATGCTGGCGCTCCATCACAATCTATGGCCCCGGTTCTTTTTCTTCAGCGCCGGCTTTGCGATCCTGATCGCGATCCGCGGCGGCTTCGTGCTCACTCGTGCGGCCTTCCGAGCCCCGGGCACGGCGCTGGCCACCGCTGGTGGGGTGCTGGTGATCCTGGCGAGCGCGCTCACGGTGCCGAGGGCCTGGCGGCCCAAGCAGGACTTCGAGGGAGCGCGGGACTTTGTGCAACGTTCCCAGGGAGCCGCCGACGCGGTGGTGACTGTCGATCTTACCACCTACCCGTACGCCCGGTGGCTCGGCCTCGGCTGGGCCGGCGTCGAGAGCCTCGCTGACCTGACCGCGGTGGAGCGGACTCACCGGCGCACCTGGCTGGTGTATACCTTCCCCATCCGGCTCAAGGCGGTACAGCCCGGGATCTGGCAGCGTCTGGCTGTGGCGTACGACACGGCGGCGGTTTATCCCGGCACCATCGGCGGCGGTAACATCGTCGTCATGGTAACCCGACCATCCACACCAGCCCCATGAGGACCGTGTGATCGAAGAGATCGTGGACGATGAGCTCACGGGACTTCCGCGCGCGGTGACCGTGGTGATCCCCGCCTACGAGGAGGGCGAGCACGTTGCCGCGCAGGTCGTTGCGGTGCGAGAGGTGCTGGAGCGGTCGGGCTGGACGTTCGAGATCATCGTGGTGGATGACGGCTCCACCGACAACACGGCCGAGGAGGCCCACTCTACCGGAGCCCGGGTGCTGCGTCGACCGAGGAACCGCGGCTATGGGGCGGCCCTCAAGCTCGGTATCCGCCAGGCCCGCTACGGGTGGATCCTGATCACCGACGCAGACGGCACCTATCCGGTGGAGGCCATCCCCGCTCTGCTCGCCGAAGCGGAACGGAACGTGATGGTCGTGGGGGCCCGCCTGGGAAAGACGGTCAAGATCCCGTTGATCCGGCGGCCGGCCAAATGGTTTCTGACCCGGCTGGCCAGCTACCTCGCCGGCCAGCGGCTGCCGGACATCAACTCGGGGCTGCGGTTGATGCGGCGGTCACTGGTGGAGCGGTACGAGGCGCTGCTTCCCGACGGGTTCTCGTTCACCACCACGATCACGCTCGCCGCGGCGTGCAACGGCCACCCGGTGCAGTACGTGTCGGTCGACTATCACGCGCGCCTGGGCCAATCGAAGATCCGGGCCCGCCACGCCTATGACTTCACGCTGCTCATCCTCCGGACCATCGTCTTCTTCAATCCGCTCAAGGTGTTCATCCCGCTGGGGGCGGTGCTCGCGCTCGCGGGGCTCGCGAAGTTTGCCTATGACGTCACCCTCGACAATCTTTCGGAAAGCGCCGTGCTGGCGCTGCTGGGGGCGCTCATCGTCTGGGCGGTCGGGCTGCTGGCCGACCAGAACAGCCGGATCGGGCTCAGGCGGTGAGGCCCTGGGCCAAAGCCGCCGTCAGCGTCGGGCTGCTGGCACTCCTCTTCGTCCTGCTTCCGTGGAGCCAGGTGCGCGAGGCCCTCGGCCGCTTGCCGCCGCGGGTGTGGGGCGGTGTGCTGGCGGGCTTCGTGCTCGGGCACGGACTCGGCGTTCTGAAGTGGCGGCTGTTCGTGAATGCCGCCAAAGGCGGCCTCCGCAAGCTCGACGCGACCCTCTGCTACGCCGCGGGACTCTTCGCCAACCTCTGCCTGCCCAGCATCGTAGGTGGAGACCTCCTGCGCCTGGGACTGGCCGGCAAGCTGACGCGCCGGCTGGAGGCGGCGCTGTGGGGCGGCATCATGGACCGGCTCACCGATCTGCTTTCGCTGGCGCTCCTGGTGACCGCGGGGGCGTTTCTGGTGCGGACGAAGGTCGAGGGCTGGATGGGCCAGGTCCTCACGGTGGGGTTTGTGGTGGCGGTCGGGCTGGTCTTGCTGATCCTCCCCTTGGCGCTCAGCCGCCCTCTTGCCCGATGGCCCCGACGATTGCGCCGCCCGGTCGGGCGCGGGCTGGTGGGACTCCGCCAGCTCCGCCGGCGGCCCGGCGCGGCGGCCCTGGGCCTGGGGATGTCGCTCACGATTCAATCCAGCTTCGTGCTGCTCAACGCCTGGCTGGGGCACAGTGTCGGCATCGAGGTGGATCTGGCGGTCTGGTTCCTGGTGTGGCCCCTTGCCAAGATCGCGAGCCTGATGCCGATCAGCCTGGGCGGGTTGGCGGTTCGGGAGGCCAGTCTGGCGGCGCTCCTGCTGCCGTTCGGCGTACCGATCTCGCGGAGCGTGGTGTGTTCGCTCCTGTGGCAGACAGTGCTCATCTCCGGCGGGCTGCTGGGCGGGCTGATCTGGCTGGTGCTGCACCGTTCCCGGCACGTCTCGTTCCGGGCCGCGCACGGCCAGGTCACGGTCACACGATCGGTGGGGGAGTGAGCGCACAACCGCGGGTGGTGATTCTGGGTGCGGGACCCGCCGGGCTGGGCGCGGCGTATCGGTTGCGCCAGCTCGATCGCGCCCGGGTTACGGTGCTGGAGCAACAGGCGGTTCCCGGCGGCAACGCGGGGAGTTTCGAGTTCAGCGGCCTACGAGTGGACTACGGGAGTCATCGGCTTCATCCGGCCTGCGACCCGGAAATCCTGGCCGATATCCGCCGGTTTCTCGGCGAGGACCTCCTGGATCGCCCCCGGCACGGCCGCATCGGCTTGCGGGGAAAGTGGGTGCATTTCCCGCTCAAACCCATCGACCTGGTGCTGCGGCTCGACAAGGGATTTGCGCTGGGCACCCTCCGCGACATGATCCGGAAACCGTTCACCCGCGGCGGACCGGCCGAGAGCTTCGCGAGCGTGCTCCGCGCGAGCCTCGGGCCCACGATCTGCAATTCCTTCTACTTCCCGTACGCGCTCAAGATCTGGGGCCGCCCGCCCGAGGAGCTTTCCGCCATCCAGGCGCGGCGCCGGGTTTCGGCGGGCTCCTTTGCCAAGCTGGCGCGCAAGGTTTTATCGCAAGTGCCGGGGTTCAAGCCGGCCGGGTCGGGCCGGTTCTTCTATCCGCGGCGGGGGTACGGCCAGATCTGCGAGGGCTACGCCGAGGCGGCGACGGCCGCGGGCGCCGAGATCCGGTTCGGGCGGCGGGTGACCCGGGTGATTCCCCCCCGGGGGGCGGCCGACCCCTGGATAATCGAAGCCACGCGGGGAGACGGGATCGAACGGATCGAGGCGGATTACCTCTGGACGACGATTCCCATTTCCCTCTTCGGCCGGCTCATGGGAGATGCAGCTCCTCCCGCCGTGCCCGTGGCGGCGGCGGGCATCGACTACCGGGCCATGGTCCTGGTGTATCTGGCGCTCCCGGTAGGCCAGTTCACCGAGTACGACGCGCACTA
>JBGPVQ010000189.1:0-5887 GCA_041491785.1 Gemmatimonadota bacterium
CCGGGAGGACATCCAGGCCGTCGCCGAGCTGGCCGAGGCGCGGGGCGGGCAGGCCTGGGTAACCCACGACCGGGAGCTGGCCACGGCGGGCGCCGACGCGGTGTACGTGAAGTCGTGGGGCGCGCTGTCCGCCTTCGGCCGCCCCGAGGAGGAGCAGCTGCTCCGCGCCCCCTTCCGCGAGTGGCGGATGACCGATCCCGGCCGGAGCATCGTGATGCACTGCCTGCCGGTGCGGCGCAACGTGGAAATCGACGACGCGGTGCTCGACGGGCCCAACAGCGCGGTGTATGACCAGGCGGAGAACCGGCTGCACGTGCAGCGGGCGCTCCTGCTCGAACTCATCGGGAAGACGGGACGATGACGATCGACTCCACCAAGGGCATTGCCGGCCTCAAGGGCGCCCTGCGCTACGTCCGCGCCTATCGCGACCATGTCTTCGTGGTCAAGCTGGGCGGCGACGTGCTGGCCGACGCGGACGTGCTGGATCACGTCGCCGGGCAGCTCGCGCTGCTCCATTCCCTCGGGATCCGCATCGTCGTGGTGCACGGGGGCGGCCCGCAGGCCTCGACCATGCTCCGCCGGCTGGGACACGAGCCGGTGATGGTGGCGGGGCGCCGGGTTACCGACGACGCGGCGCTCGAGGTGGCCAAGATGGTCTATCCCGGCCTCCTCTCCACCGAGCTCCTCTCCGCGTTCCGGGGTCACCAGGTGCAGGCGGTGGGTCTCTCCGGCGTGGACGCCGATCTCCTCACCGCGCACCGTCGGCCCCCGGTGAGCGTCACCGCCGACGATGGTACCACCAAGGTGGTGGACTATGGCCACGTGGGCGACATCGACCAGGTAGACCCACGGGTGATCTCCACGCTGGTCGAAGCGCGATTCGTACCGGTGGTCGCTTCGCTGGCGGGAGACGGCGAAGGAAACGTGTACAACGTCAACGCCGACACTGTCGCCGAAACGCTGGCGATCGCGTTGAAGGCGCAGAAGCTGATTTTCCTGACCGGTGCGCCCGGCGTGCTGCGCGACCGCGGTGACCCTTCGAGCCTGGTGGCATTCGCCGACCCCGACGATCTCGCCGAGCTGCTCAAGTCGGGCGTCATTTCGGGGGGAATGCGTCCGAAGGTGGAGGCCTGCATTCGTGCGGCCACCGGCGGCGTCGAGCGCACCCACATCATCGACGGCCGGCTGCACGATTCGCTGCTCCTGGAACTGTTCACTGGATCGGGCGCCGGGACCATGATCGTCGGGCGCAAGGAGAAGGCGACCTACCTCGGAGTGGATCTTGCCGACGGAGATCGCGCTTCTTAAGGAGCTGGTCGCCATCCCCTCGGTGAGTGGTGCCGAGGAGGGCGTCGCGCGCTTTCTCGAGGAATTCGCCCGCAAGGCGGGCCTCGATGTTGCGCGGGACGACGCTTCGGTGACGCTCGCGGTGGAGAGCGGTCGTCCGGGGCCCACCCTCGCCTTCCTATCCCATCTCGACGTCGTCCCGCCCGGGGAGGGGTGGACCCGGGATCCCTTCACGCCGTCGATCGAGGGCGGCCGGCTCTACGGGCGGGGCTCCGGTGATGCCAAGGCGTCGGTCGCCGCGATGACCCTCGCCGCCGCCGACGTCGCGAGCAAGCTTGGCGTCGGCCGGCTGCTGGTGATTCACGGATACGGCGAAGAAACCCGGAACACCACGATGGCCGCGGCCGTGGCTCGCGCCGGCCGGATCGACGCCGCGGTTGTGGGCGAGCCCACCAATCTCGAGGTCGCGGTCGCCCAGCGCGGGCTCATGATGGCGGACCTGGTGGCGCGGGGGGACCAGCGTCACGCCGGCTACGCGGCGCAGGACGGGGCGTTCACCAACGCCATCACCGCCCTCGCGAAGGATCTGTCCCGGCTCGACGGTATCGTCGCCGAGCGGGTGCACCCGATTCTCGGCGTCACCACCGTCACGCCGACGATGCTCTCCGGGGGCGTCAGCCGCAACGTGACCCCGCCGGCCGCCAAGGCGGTCCTGGATATCCGAAGCACGCCGGTCTGGCCCCACGACGAGCTGGCCGCAACCCTCAAGGTGCGGCTCGACTGCGACTTCGTGCTCACCTCGGACCGCCTCGTGCCCTGCGAGACCCCCGCCGGCTCGCGCCTCCTCGAGGCGGCGCGCCGGGCCCGCCCCGGCCTCACGACCTTTGGAAGTCCGACCTGCTCCGATTGGGTGTTCGTGCGCCACGCCGACGCGATCAAGTGCGGGCCCGGCACCAGCCGCCGCTCGCACACCGCGGACGAGTACGTGGATCTCCCTGAGGTGACCGCGGCTCGCGGATTCTATGCGAGGCTCGTGGAGGAGTACCTTCGATGAAGCGACCGAACACCCTCTGGTCTTCCCGACCGGACCTCAATCGCCGGATGCTGGAGCTCACCGTCGGCGACGACCGCTACTGGGATAGTTACCTCATCCGCTATGACGTCCTGGGGAGCCTGGGCCACGTCGAGGGACTCCGGGCCTCCGGGCTCCTGAGCGGGCGGGAGCACGCGAAGCTTCGGGCCGGGCTCCGGGCCGCGCTCGGCGCCGTCGAGCGCGGCCGCCTGGTGATCGGCGCCGAGCACGAAGATGCCCACTCGGCTGTCGAGGCGTGGATCACCCGGCGGCTGGGTGCCACCGGCGAACGACTCCACACCGGCCGCTCCCGCAACGACCAGGTGGCCTGTGATCTCCGGCTCTTCCTCAAGGACCGGCTCAGCGTGCTCACCTACGGGGCCCTCGGCGTATCCGCGGCCTTGCTGGCGTTTGCCGAGGAGCACCGCCGGACGCTCTGGCCGGGGTACACCCATACCCGCCGCGCGATGCCGTCGTCGGCGGGTCTCTGGGCCGCGGCGTTCGCCGAGGGAATCCTTGACACGCTGGAGTCACTCCCCGCGCTCTGGGCGCAAGTCGACCGGTCGCCGCTGGGAAGTGCTGCGGGTTATGGGGTGCCGCTGCCGCTCGATCGCGAGGCTGCGGCCCGGGCACTCGGCTTCAGCGGGCTCGACCACAACGTGGCGACCGTGCAGAACGGGCGGGGAAAGCTCGAGGCGGCGGCGCTCTTCTGGTGCGCCCAGCTGGGCCACGATCTTTCCCGCTTCGCGAGCGACGTGATCCTGTTTTCCGCTGAGGAATACGGCTGGCTGGTGCTGCCCCGCTCGCTGGCCACCGGATCATCGATCATGCCGCACAAACGCAATCCCGATCTGCTGGAGCTGGCCCGGGCGCGAACCGCCGCGCTCGACGGAGATCTCGCCGCGGTGCTGGCGCTTCGCGGCAAGCTCACCAGCGGATACCACCGGGATTTTCAGCTGATCAAAGAGCCGCTCATCCGCGGGCTCGGGCGGGCGATCGAGCTGGTGGGCATGGTGGCGCTGGTGGTGCCGCGCCTCGGCGTGGATCGCGCCCGTGGCCTGGCCGCGCTGGAGGGCGGCGCGCTCGCGACCGATGAGGTGATGCGCCGGGTCGAGCAGGGCGTCGCGTTCCGGCGCGCCTACCGCGAGGTGGCGGCCGGCGTCACCCGGGGCGAACGATTCGCCACGCCGTCCCCGGCCCGGCTCATCGCGCGGCGCGGCTCCACTGGCGGTGTGGGTCGGCTCGAGCTTGGAGCGGCCTGGCGGCGGTGGCGCGCGGTCGAACGCTGGTGCGAGCGCGAGCGGGCGCGGTTCGACCGCGCGATGGCGCGGCTCGCCGGGCCGGGGCGGCGATGAAGGGCGACCGGCGGCAGCGGCACCTCAAGATCCTGGAACTGATCTCCACCCACGCGATCCGTACTCAGGAGGAGCTGGCGGAGGCGCTGGCGCGGGAAGGGTGGGAGGTGACCCAATCGTCGGTGAGCCGGGACATCGCGGCCCTCCACCTGGCCAAGGTCGACGGCGCCTACCAGCGGCGATCGGTTACCCAGCGCCCGCGGCACGATCCCGACGAGCAGCGGATCGCCGAAGGGGTCCTCACCATCGAGGCTGCCGGGGATGCGCTCATCGTGGTCCATACCCCGCCCGGAGAAGCCAATCGCGTCGGGGTCGCCCTCGACCGGCTGGCCTGGCCCGACGTGCTGGGCAACATTTCCGGCGACGACACCATATTCATCGCGCTGCGGGACCGCCAATCGCAACGGCGGGTGCTTCGCATCATCCGGACCCTGGCGGGCTCCCGCCTCCCCTGAAAGGACCTCGCATGTCGATCGCCCAGATGCTGCTTCCCGAATTCGACCAGGAGATGGCCAACACTCGCAAGATGCTCGAATGCGTGCCGGAGGGCAGGAACGACTGGAAGCCGCACGTCAAATCCATGACCCTGGGCCGTCTGGCCGGTCATGTGGCGGAGCTGCCGATCTGGGGAGTGAACACCCTCGACCGCACCGAGCTCGACATCGCCCTGCCGAGCGGCCAGCGGGCGTGGGAGCCGGGGGTGTTCACTACCCGCGCCGGGACCCTCAAGACCTTCGACGATAACGTTGCGGCGTGCCGCGCTGCCATTGCCAAGGCGACCGACGCCGACCTCGCGGTGACCTGGACCCTGAAGGCCAGCGGGAAGCCGCTGCTCGCCATGCCGCGGAGCGCCGTCCTCCGCAGCATGATGATGAATCACATCATCCACCACCGCGCCCAGCTCGGGGTGTACCTCCGGCTCAACGACATCGCGATTCCGGGGCCCTACGGGCCCAGCGCGGATCAGCCGCAGATGATGAGATAACCCCGCTCAGAGCCACTCCCGGAGCGCGCCGAGCGCCGTGACCTCTCCTTGGTACAGCGCCGCCACCCGCTGCTTGAGCTCCCGGCGGAGCGCGCCGCTCTTCGCGGCGTCGAGCGGAAACTCCCCCGGTAATTCCTTGAAGCGCTCGGTCTCCTCGGATCCCGACGGAGTGCCCTCCGCGGTCAGAATCTCGGCGCACCGAGCCAGGAGCTCCTTGGTTTTCCGGAACGCCGGCACCTCGTCGGGCAGCGCCGCTTCCGCGAGCGCGCTCCACCCCCGGCCCAGCTCGGCGTAGCGCTCGGCCAGTCGGGAAAGGCCCCGGTCACCCAACGCTCCCGCCGCTTCCTCGAGGAACTCCGCGAACAGCGGGCGGCAGAGCCCGCCCCCGGTGCCGTAGTACTCGATGTACTCGCAAATCGACCGCAAGCCCTGGTAGAGCTGCGGGCCGGGGGGGAAGATCTTCTCCCACGCATCGGGCGCCTTGCTTCCGTCCAGCCGGTCGGCCCAGGTGGCAAAGGCCTCGAGGGTGAAATTCTTCATCCGGCCCTTGGCCAGCGACTCCGCGCAGGCGGCAATGCCGCCGTGAACCACCGCGCGAAGATCGGGGGTCGTGGAGGACGGCTCCAGCGCAAGCAGCCGATTCTTGTCCTTCTTCACCCGCCCGCGGGCCTCCGCGAGTTCCGGCAGGGGGAGCGGGATCGGCTCGTCGGCCAGGTCTCCCAGCCACGCGACCCCGGCGGCATCGTCGATCGAGTGCACCGTGGCGACGTGATACATCTTCCCTCGCAACGTGAGCCAGACCATCACCGGCCGGCCCCCGAGCAGCAGCTCGCGAAGGTGCTTTTCCCCCGGCTTTGCCCCGGATGATTCCTTGACCAGAGCCATGAGGCCCAGCCGCTTTACGGCGGCCAGCGCCCACGCCGTATTATCGTGCCAGAGGTGCCGGCCCGCGACGAAGAAACTGGAAAAATTCTCCTTGACGTAGTGGAATGAGAACATCCCGGCCCCGATGCCGCCGGCGATCCCGAAGACCATGGCCTCGCTGAACGGCGCCCCGGTGTGGGGTGCGCGTACGCCCGCGTGCGAAAGCAGGGCGCGCAGCGCCGTGGGACCCGGAGTGTTGCCCGGGAAGTGATGCGATCGCTGGGTGGATTCGCCCGGACCATCGACTTGGCGAATGACCTGCCG
>JBGPVQ010000190.1:0-5884 GCA_041491785.1 Gemmatimonadota bacterium
ATCTTCCTTCTGCGCGCGCAGAAGACCGTCGTGACCGTCCTCTCGGGGCGATACAACGATTTCAGTGTGCATCCCCCTCAGCGTCTGCTACTCGACTTCATCATTCCCGCACTGCCGTCGGGCCCCCAGTCCGAATGCCCGTCAACGTCGTGATCTTCTGAAGGACCGAGGGCTCCTTGCCAATTCCTCCGCGAATGCTCACGGCACCCGGTCTAGCATTGCTCGTCGCCGCATCGGGCGGGCAGGCGACCGCCGGTCGGACGGAGCGAGTGGCGCCCAACGACAACCGCATCGCCGCGGGAACTCTCACGGACGACGTGCTGACCCTGCGCCTGATCGTCGGCAGAACCTACCGGCTTCGCCTGATCGACATCATCGCCGACTGGACTGCCAAGATCGCGCTGTTGCGGGAGGACAGCGTGGTGCACTGGAGAGCGCTGGCCAAGGACGGCGCGGAGCTTCCGGCGCCGGCGCAGGTGGTGCGGTCCGCCGCATTCATCGCCGGGCCCGGCGAAACGATGGACTTCGAATACCGGCCGACAGCGCCGGGCCCGCTCCACCTTGAGGTCCAGCAACGCACCGGCCTCTGGAAGACCCGGCTGCCGATCCGAGTGGAGCGATGAGCCAGTCTCAAGACGGAGCGGCGCAGGGTCCCCAACGCTGAAGTCACCCCCCGGTGGCCGCGGAGTTGCCCAGGGTCCACTGGTGTGTTGCGGCCCCGCGCGAGGCTGGGTACTGTATGGAAGGGATGGTGACGAGGAGCAACTGCATGAAAACTTTGGTCTCAACGGCCTTCATGGTGCTTGCGTCGGGCGGGTGCCATCATACCGACATCATGACCGCCTCGCTCGACGGCGCTCCATGGAACGGGGTGACGATCATCGCGAGGTACAATAGGGAGACTTCATCATTCGCTATCGACGGCTGGGATGCCGCGGACCCCAATCCACTGGCGCGAGCGATCGGCTTTGCGGTGACCGCTCCCGAGGCCGAGACATACGAACTGACGCCAGGGCAGGGACTCGGCTCGGTGTCAATCGGGACCCATTACTGGAGCACTACATTAGATGCTGCCACGGGGACGGTGAGGTTCACGGTGCTGACACCAAGACATGCGGTCGGCACCTTCATGTTCACCGCAACCCCCGCCGATCGGTCTACCACAGGTACGAAGATGGTGTCCGGTACCTTCGACGTGCATTACTGAGTGACGGCCCGGAGCTGAAGGGTTGGTTCCAAGAGCAGCGCCTTCGCGCTTCAATGCCCTGAGCGGATCCGCTCCAATCAAACCCTCGCCCCTCCACCGGCATCTCACACAGGTGACCCAGTCCCTCCACGCGGTTCCCGTCCTGGTCCTCTTGGTGGCCTGTCTCCTCCCCGAGCCCGCCGTTGCGCATCCCGGCTCCGGGATCGTTGTCGACCGGCTCGGCCAGGTCTACTTCGTCGACATGGTCTCAGGGGTATGGAAGCTCGACGCGCACGGCAGCCTGACCCACATGCCGGGACCGGCGTTCCACTGGATGACGCTTGATTCGGAGAACCGCTTCGGCGCCGTTCAACTGCCTTCGGGCCCGGGTTGGGAGATTGCCCGAATCGGCTCCGACCCCACGCTGCTTCTCGGCAGCGACTTTCCCATCGCGATGGGTCGAGATGGCAGTTTGTACTACCCCTCGCATGGTGGTGGAACTCCGTTGCAGATCCTGAAGTTCCTGCCCTCTGGACAAATGTCGATCCTGGCAAGTCTCCCCGCGACGACGGGGCGAGGACCGCTCCGCGATCTGAATGGCCTCGCCGCCGGTCCCGATGGCTCCCTGTACTACACCGAGAATGACGCGATCCGCCGAATCAGCAGAGAGGGGCGAATCTCGACCATCGTGGAGCACATCGCGATCGCCGGCTGCGCGGCGCCCCCCCTGCTGCGCGGTCTGGACGTCAACGCTGACGGGACCATCTATGTCGCTGCGACCGGATGCGGTAGCGTGCTCAAGGTCACGCCCGCCGGACAGGTTACCATCCTCCCCCAGGTCCACAGCCCCTGGTCACCGACCGGGATCGCCCTCTTCGGCAGCGATCTGTACGTGCTCGAATTCCAGAATGCGGAATCCGAGGACCGCCGGGAAATGTTACCGCGGGTCAGGAAGATCGCAGCCGACGGGAAGACCGCCGTCCTCGCGACCGTGACTCGTCACTAGCTAAGGGAGTCGCGCTCGCGAAAGCCGCCGACCATCGCGAACCAGGAGGAATAGTCGCGTCGGAGTGCCGGCCTCATCCAACTCAAGGGCGAGGCGGACCTGGTCCTCTGGCTCGAACCGGGAATCCTCGATGACGAACGTGCCGTCAGGGAGGGGCGAGAGCGGCTGTGGGGTCCCGCTCGCCCCGACGAAGAGCAGCTCGCCTCCGACAAACCGGATCTCCACCCGCTCGTACCGGCCGGCGAGCCGAGCGCCGAGCAGAGTGTCGACGCGGGCCGGCGGCGACACGCGCGCACGGAGCAAAGGGGACAGCCAGGCGAGATCGCTCCGCTGGGTCGAGTCCGAAGCTCGCGCGAGCAGGCGGTCGACCGCCTCCGCGTGGGCAGCCGCGAGCGCCGACCCGGAGGAAGCGGCCAGGTCGGGCTGCACACCAGTGCCCTCCCAGTCGCGTCCCGTGCTCGGTATGAAGCCCCGGGCATTCGGCAGGAACACCACGAACCCGTCCGCCACGGGCGTCCAGCCGCCCACATGAGCGGCACCAGCCGTCCGCGTGCCGACCACGCGCCCCCGCCCGAGCTGCTGCAAGGTGAAAGCAAGCGCTTCCGCCGCGGAGCCCGTCCCGCCATCCACGACTATGTATAGCTTCTGCTCGCGCAGTCGCGGCGCCCCCATTCCCGGATGGGTCCAGCCACGCGTGGTGGTGCCCAGCTCGCGGTCGTACATGGTCAGCGTCTCGACCGAATCCGCCCCAAAGAAGGCGCTGACCACAAACGCCACCGCGCTGCCCGAGCCGCCCGGAACTTCACGAAGGTCCAACAGCACCGCTTCGGTATTCGAGACGAAGGTGAGCGCCGCCGTGAGTGCAGCACGCGAGTAGCGCAAGTCGTGCAAGTGCCGGAGGCTGATCACGCCGACATTGCCCGAGAGCAGCTCGGCGCGGCGCACCCCATAGTTCGAGGCGCGCATCGACCGCATCGCGTCGGGCGACGGGGGCAGCTCCGGGAGAACTGCCAGGCTATCAGCCCCGGCCGCGCGGAGCGCATCATAGCGAACCCGGTCCAATCGCAGATCGAAGTGGCGGTCGAACTGGCGGAGGTCGTGGGTAACCGCATCGCCGAACGCGGCCGCGGTGCGCGCGGAGTCGTACGCTCCGGCGCGCGCCCGGGCCCGGACTTGGGCTTCGACCCGCGGCACCGAATCGGGGAACACATAACGCCGGGCGAGCTGGCGGAAGAGGGCGTCGAGGATGCGACCCCGTGCCGCCGGAGCAAGGGCCGGGATGGTATCGACGCCGGGGCGCTGCGCCGAGGCGGAGGCTGCGGCGGATTCCGGGAGCGGGGCACCGTAAGTCTCCAGCCGTGCCCTGAGGAAGGCCGTCGCGTCGTCCAGCAGGTGCGGATCTTGGAGGTCGATGCCGAATGCCTGCCGCACCGCCACCGTGGGCGCGGCGCGGTAGCCGGAGGAGAGGAGTGCTACGTACCGGGCCCCGAACGCCGGGGGATCTCGCTGGTAGCTGTCGAACAACTTGAGCGACAACAATCCCGAATACATGTAGTTGAAGAGGTAGAGCGGGTCTTCGTAGAGCAGCCGCGCGGTAATCCACCGGGCGCGGACCTCCGGGGCGGTTTCGCCGTAGATGCTGTACGCGGTATCGACGCGACTCGTCAGGCTGTCGAGATCGTCCGCTCCGATGGTACTGCCACCTCCATCCATGGCGTTGTAGATGGATTGCTCCAGGTCCGCGTCTTGAGCCCCATGGAACACCTCCATTGCCTTGCTTAAGAATTGCGCCAGGTAGTAGCGCTTGACCCGTGGATTCGGAGCCTTCTCGTAGAGCGCGTTCGCGACCACCAGCTCAGTGAAGAGAGCATACGCCTCACTCAGGTACGGCGCCCCCCGGGCATACACGGCAGGTACCCCATGGAGGTGGACCAGCTGGTCCTCGACCGCGTGCCCCGCTTCATGCGCGAGCCGGGACAGGGCAGGATACGACCCGTCGAAGTTCTCGAGGTAAATGGCACTCGGGATACCGGGGTAACCGGTCGACCCGCCGCCGCCGGCCCGGTTGGGCCCGCCGGTGACATCCAACCGGCCGCTCGCAGGGTCAACCAGCGCCGCGAACTCCTTGGCATACTCCGCATTGGCGAGCGGCGCGAGCGCCGACCCAATCACCTCGGCCGCCTGAGTCACGGTGAAGTGCAGCGGCGTGCCCCCGCCGGGCGGCGGCACCGGCCTCGGCTGGCGAGCGATCTCAGCGCTCATTCGCTGGAACGACTTGTATACCTGGGCAGCGGGCCGCATCCGACCCAACAGCACGCGCACCTCTTCAGTTGAAAGGTAGGCCCGCTGGTAGGCCTCATCGGGGGCATCGCGGTATCCACGAACCCGGGCCAAGCCGCTCTTCGAGCGCACCGCGCCTGCCAACGCCACGGCGTACAGATCACGATGCTGCCCATACCCTGCCCACAGCCGGCGAACTCCCTCGGCACGGAGCGCGGTGTCGGCCAGGACGGAAATCGCTCCGCGGTCCCGCAGCACGCTGAGCTCCCCGGCAGGGGTGACAATGGTGCCGAAGTCGGTCCGGGCAATTAGCCGGTGATAGAGCGCCTGCGGCCAGTCTTCGGCGATAGGCGCCAGTCTCGAGACGATCCCTTCCTGCTCCGCCGGAAGGGTGAACTTCCGGTTCCGGCGCACCGACTCAATGGCAAAGCGATAGGTCTCGAGCGCGGGGACCGTCCGGGTCCAGGAAGCGAGCTTGGCGTCGTCCAGTTTCAGGAGGCCGTTGCGGATGACGCTGGTCACGGCGTCCAGGTCCGCCTCAAGGGTGCTCTGGGCTTGGGCGCTCGCCTCGTCGAGCGTATTGAGCTGGGTTCGCAGGTAGAGATAAATCGTGTGACGCTTCGATTCCATTCGGAAACTGTCGGCCAACCCGAGCGCCCTGAGGAGCGCCGCGGGCGAGGTCGTCAGGCGCTCACCCGCGGCGCGGAGCGCGGCGCCCCGCTCGCGCAGGTGCGCGCGCCCGGCCACCTCCGCCTCCGGCAAGGAGAAGTAGTACCGCGCAAGATCGAAGCGATACGGAGCCGCCGAGTCGGCGCGCGCCACGACCTGCGGGAGTGGGGCCGCAGCCCTGGGAGGGGTGGACAGGGGGTAGAGGAGGAACAGCGCGGCGGCGACGACGTGGCGGGTCATGGGCAGAAATGTTGCGATTCGTCTCCCATATGTCCAATATTATTTGATGACATTCCTCAGACGATCCTGATATGAGGCAGAGCGTGGACTTGCGCCACCTGCGGTATTTCGTCGCGGTGGCCGAAGAGCTCAGTTTCACCCGCGCGGCGCGGCGCCTGGGGATGGCGCAGCCGCCGCTCAGCCAGCAGATCCGGCGGCTCGAGGAGGCGGTGGGGTCGCCGCTGTTCGGGCGGGTCCCGCGCGTCGCTCTGACTGAGGCGGGCGTGGTGTTCCTCGAAGCCGCGCGCCGCACATTGGCGCAGATCGCCCTGGGAGTCGACTCCGCGGGACGCGTCGGGCGTGGCGTGGCGGGAAGGCTGACGGTCGGGTTCGCGTCGTCAGTCGTCTTCACCTCGCTGCCCGAGGCCTTCCGCGCCTTCGGCGCACGCTACCCCGGCGTGGAGTTTCAGCTCCGGGAAATGCATTCCGGGGCGCAGCTTGAGGCGCTTCGCGCCGGAACCATC
>JBGPVQ010000191.1:0-5874 GCA_041491785.1 Gemmatimonadota bacterium
ACGACATCGCCATGGAGCTCACGGGCCCGGACGCCGAAGTAGATCGCGTCGGGGCCATACCAGACCAGCACCTCGGTTGGCTCCTCCGCAGGGCGGCCGTCCACCGGCTGAAACTGGGAAAAGTCGATGAGCCGAGCCGCCTGGGCCCACGCCGGATCGTCGAGCCGCCCGTCGATTACCACGGTGGCCTCGAGGCGGGGAATCGGGACGTGGATCTGGTTGGCCCGGCCGCTGCCCGGGATCGAGTCGGAGCGGGAGGCCAGGACGAGTAGTGCGGCACCGAGCATTGGGCGGGAAATCTATCCCGCGAAGCCGCCCGGCGCCGGGGGCTCAGTCCTCCTGCAGCCGCTTGCGGATTTCCCGCACCACCACCCCCGCGGCCGCCAGCGTGCCCACGATCACGCCCGTCTTCGCGGCCCGCCGGGTCACTCTGGCCACGGTTTTCGCTTTGGCGCGGACCGCCTTGCGGCCCTCGGCGACCAGGATCTTGGTCTCCAGCTTCTCGTACGCCTTCCGCGCCGCCTTCTTGCCCCGCCCGGTCATCCTCCCGATAAGTTTCGTCATTGCAACCTCATCTTGGCGTGGGGGTTCGCGGCTGCCGGCCGCTTCGATTTCGTCCAGCGCTACCGCCAGTGTCCGTCCCTCCAGTACCAGCCCCTCCGGCTGTGAACCCAGCTGCCCGGAACCCAGGCCCGATAGCCCCGCTCGATTCCCCGCCACCGGCCGGGCATCCAGAAGAAATCGTTGCGCTCCCACCGCCCGAATTGCCCCATCCACCGATCCACCGACTCCAGCGTCCTGCACCGCGGATCTTAGGGAGACGGAGTGGAGACGGCTTGAAGAGGGGGTGAGTCATTGTTCCCGCGCCATTAACGACCGCTTCACACCCGGAGAGTCATCTTCGAGTACCCGGGGAACCCGGGCAGACAGAGGAGGCACCATGTTCGCCACGATCTTGATTCCGCTCGATGGATCGAAATTCGCCGAGGCTGCGCTCCCCATCGGAGTGCGTCTGGCTCGGAGCGCAAAGGCCCGGCTGCACTTGGTGATGGCGCACCAGCCGGTCCCGCTCGTCGTGGGGATGGATGTCGCGCTACCCTCCTCCGGATTCGATGAAGAGCTCCGGGACCGGGAGCAGTCGTACCTGGCGGAGACCGCGACCGCTTTCGGGGCGGTGGGCGAGGGACCAGTCCATTTCCACGAGGCGGACGGGCCCGCCGGTCCGGTCGTTTGCGCGGAAGCCGGCCGGGTGGGTGCGGACCTCGTGGTGATGGCGACCCACGGCCGAGGGGCCATCGGGCGGCTGTGGCTGGGGAGCGTCGCGGATCACGTGGTTCGTCACGTGGCGATTCCGGTGCTCCTGGTGCGGCCCGCTGCCGACGGCACACCTGTGGCTGACCGGCCGATTGGCGGCATCCTGGTGGCGCACGACTTGTCTCCCCACGCGGACGCGATCCTCGACGCCGTGGTGACCGTGGCCCAGTTGACCCAGGCCCACGTCACGCTGGTCCACATTCTGGAGCCGTACTATGCCGTTGCGGACCCGGTCGTGACCTCGCCGATCCCGCAGGATCCGGTGATCACCGAGCTCCGGTCGGCGGAGGCCCAGCGCTGCCTCGATGGCACCGCGGACCGGCTCCGGGCCCGGGGCATCGGCGTCTCGACCCGGGTCGTGATCGGAGGGGGCGCCGCGGGATCGCTGCTGGAGATCCTGGAGGAGGAGCGGTTCGGACTCATCGCCCTGACCACCATGGGCGCGGGAGGCCTGCGCCGGTTCCTGTTGGGCAGCGTCGCGGACAAGCTCATCCGCAACGCGGCGAAGCCGGTGCTGGTGATGCGCCCGGCGGAAGTGGCGGCGAAGTGAGGTGTTCGCTCAGACGCTGCCGGTAGCGACCGCGCGGCTCACGTCGGTGCGTGAAATGACTCCCACCAGGTCGCCGTTGACCTCGACGAACAGCCGGTGGACGTCTCCGTATTCCATGGCCAGCGCCGCTTCCCGCAGATTGGCGTCCGGCGCGATAGTGAGCGCCGGTGAGGTCATGCGGTCGCGCACCAGGGTATCGTCGAGGAATCGCGCCCGCGCCTCGGGATCGAGGATCTCGGCTTCCGACTCGATGATGTCGGAGCGGGTAATGGCCCCGATGAGCCGGTGCTTGTGGTCCATGACCGCCGCTCCGGAAATGTGCTGGGTGGCGAAGTAGTCCAGCGTCTCGCGCAACGTGGCGTCGGCCTGCATCGTTACGACGTCGCGGGTCATGACGTCCGATACCTTGCTCATGAAGGCCTCCCTCTGGTAGGTGCCGCACCAACTCAAGCTACGGCGGCCGCCCTGAAGGGCCCCTGAAGGCCGTGTGATGATGGCCAAAGGTGTTGAGAACGTGGAGGTCGCTCGCCTGTTGCGCGAGGTCGCGGATCTCCTGGAGCTCCAAGGGGCGAACCCCTTCCGGGTGCGGGCCTACCGAGGGGCTGCCCGCTCGGTCGAGGAGCTGGCTTCCCCGGCGCGCGACCTCCCCGCGGAGGGCCCGGAATCCCTGGACGCACTTCCGGGTATCGGCACCGATCTGGCTGCCAAGATCCGGAAGATTTCCTCCAGCGGCTCCCTTGGCTTGCTGGAGCAGCTGCGCCGCAGGGTGCCCAAGGGGTTGCCCGAGCTTACCCGGTTGCGTGGGCTCGGACCGAAGCGGGCAAGCCAGCTCCGGAAGCAGCTCGGCGTCCGCTCCCTGGCGGATCTGGAGCACGCCGCACGGGCCGGGCGGGTGCGAACCCTTCCGGGATTCGGCGCCAGGACCGAAGCGAAGATTCTGCACGAGCTGACCTTTCGTGCCGCCGCGGGCCACCGGGTCCTGCGCCCGGTGGCGGCGCCGTACGGAGAAGCCCTGGTCCGCTACCTCGGGAAGTCAGGCGGCGTCAAGAATATCGAAATCGCAGGGAGCTACCGGCGCCGGGCCGAATCGGTGGGCGATCTCGACGTGCTGGTCACCTCCCGGACCCCCGCCCCGGTGGTGCGGCGCTTCGTTGCCTACCCCGAGGTCGAGGAAGTTCTCGCCCAAGGCGCCGCCGGCGCCTCGGTGCGGCTGCATTCGGGGCTGCAGGTGGATCTCCGGGTGCTCGCGCCCGAGAGCTTCGGCGCCGGGCTCTACTACTTCACGGGCTCGAAGCCGCATAACATCGCCGTCCGCCGGCTGGCCCAGGCGCGCGGGCTGAAGCTGAACGAGTACGGGGCCTTTCGGGGAGCCCGGCGAATTGCCGGCCGGACCGAGGAGGAAATCGCGCGCTCGGTGGGGCTTCCCTGGATTCCTCCGGAGCTGCGGGAGAATCGGGGGGAGATCGAGGCCGCTCGGTCGGGAGAGCTGCCCGAGCTGCTCGAGCTCGGGGACATCCGGGGAGACCTGCACTGCCACAGCACCGACAGCGACGGGCGGAATTCGCTCGCCGCCATGGTGCGCGCCGCCGAGGAGCTGGGATACGAGTACCTGGCCATCACCGATCACTCACCCGCGGTGCGGGTGGCCGGCGGTCTCGACCGCGCGGGGTTTCGCCGCCAGGGAAGGGTCATCGATCGACTGAATGCCGGTCGGACCCGGCTCCGGGTGCTGAGGGGGGCAGAGGTGGATATCCTGCGGGATGGGTCGCTCGACCTCGACGACGCCACCCTCGCCGATCTCGAGCTCGTCCTCGTCTCGGTACACTCGCATTTCGATCTGAGTGAGCGGGAACAGACCCGGCGGGTCGTCCGTGCGATGCGTCACCCCGCGGTACAAGTCCTGGCGCATCCCACCGGCCGGCTGATCGGGGAGCGCGAGGCCATCCGCCTCGATCGTGAAGCGATCTATCGGGTGGCCTGCGCGGAGGGAGTGCTGCTCGAGGTGAACGCCCAGCCCGCCCGTCTCGATCTTGACGACGTGTCCGCGCGCGCCGCAGTGGGCCACGGAGCGGTCCTGATCGTGAACAGCGACGCCCACTCCGTGGCGGAGCTGGCGTTCATGCGTTGGGGCGTTGACCAGGCCCGCCGGGCCTGGGCGACCGCGACGGACGTCGCGAACACCCGCCGACTCCCGGAGTTCATGAAGCTGCTGCGGCGGCGCGGGGAAAAATGAAGGCGGGGGCTCGCGGCCCCCGCCTCCACCCCCCCGCAGGCCGTCAGCGGACGGCCGGCGGTCCCTTCAGACCGTCACGCCCAGATTGTCCTCGACCATGATCACGCCGGGAGCAGCCCAGACCGCGCGCTCGGCCTCCTCGCGCTCCGCCCAGCTGTGGACCTTGCCCTCGAGCACGACCTTTCCACCGGTGGTCTCCACGCGGATCGACCGCGCTTCGAGCTCGGCAGTCCGCTTCAGCGCCGACTCGATCCGGTTCTTGAGATCCGCCGGGGTGACGTGGGCGGCGATGGTGATCTGGTTGTTCACGCCCCGGATCCCGATCAGGTTGTGGACCGCCCGCTCGGCGGCTTGCCGCTGATACTGCCACTCGACCTCTCCCTCGAGAGTGACCCAGCCGTCGGCGAGCCGGACCTTGAGCCGGCTATGGGGGACCTGCACGTCCCACTCGAGCGCCTTGACCGCCGCGGAGGCGAGATCGCTGTCGGTTCTCCGGGCGTCGCCCGGAAGCCGGACCTCGAGGTCGTTCGCGATTCCCTTGACGCCGGTCATCCGCTTGACCACCCGCTCCGCCGTCATCCGGTCGGCGTAGTTGGTCACTTGACCGGTGAGGGCCACCACCCCGTCCTTCGCCGCCACCCCGATCTGTTTCGCGTCCAGGCTCGGGTCCCAATCGAGGGCCTCGATGGCCTGTTTCCGGAGTTCTTTGTCGTTCATCATGGGATCCCCCTTGTAGATGGAGTCTGCCGAACTGAGACAAACTTATTCGGAGGGCCTGAAGTTGCTCTGAAAGCCGCTCGAAAAGGTGCTCACCTCCGTGCGGCTATTCCGATTCGGCCTCCGGGTGATTATTCCCCGGGCGGATCCGGCGCCCAAGCGGGGAGGAGGGAGGATGCAATTCCGGGAATTGGCCAATGGGTTCGCGCGCCTGGAGGCAGCCGGCGGCCGACTCGAGGCGGTGCGCATTCTGACCGAGCTCTTCGCGCGGACTACCCCGGTGGAGCTCGAGCGAGTGGTGTATCTGCTGCAGGGGCAGCTGCGGCCGGTGTACGAAGGAGTGGAGTTCGGCATGGCGGAGCGGCTGCTGGTACGCGCACTGGGGCGGGCGTCCCAGTCCAGCGAGGAGTCGGTGGCGCGGCAACTCGCCCGCCGGGGCGACTTGGGGCTCGTCGCGGAAGCGCTGACCGAGGCGCCGCGGCGGACCCGGCTCACGGTCGGGGAGGTCTACCGGCGCCTCTCCGACGTCGCCGGGGCCGTCGGCGCCGGAGCGGTGGAGCGGAGAATCAAGCTCCTGGCCGAGCTCCTGCGCCGATGCGCCCCGATCGAGGCACGGTATCTGGTCCGGATCGTCCAGGGCCGCCTGCGGCTGGGAATCGGTGACGCCACCGTGATCGAGGCCGCCGCCGCCGGCGCGCTGGGAGACCGCCGCCACAAGGGCCTCATCGAGAAGGCGTACAACGTCCGCTCCGACCTGGGAGGCGTGGTGCGACTCGCGTATGCCCGTGGCGCGCGAGGTCGGGCCGGGATTACCCCGCGAGTCGGCGTGCCGATCCGCCCCGCACTGGCGCAACGCCTTCCATCGGCCCAGGCGATCGTGACCCGCCTGGGCCGGGTCCAGGTCGAGCCCAAGTATGATGGGTTCCGGCTGCAGTTGCACCGGAACGGAGCCCGCGTCTGGGCCTTCAGCCGCCGCCTCGAGAACGTGAGTGAGATGTTCCCGGAGCTGACCGCGGCGCTCCGCCGGCAGCTCCGCGTCCGCACCGCGATCCTGGAAGGC
>JBGPVQ010000192.1:0-5843 GCA_041491785.1 Gemmatimonadota bacterium
GCAGCAGCGGGCCGCGGTGGCGCGGGCACTCGCCACCGGGCCGGCGCTCCTGCTCGCGGACGAGCCCTCGGGTAACCTCGATGAGAAGAACGCGGACCACTTGCAGACCTTGTTCGCCGCGCTGGCCCGGGAGTTTCACACCGCGGTGGTGGTGGTGACCCACAATCGCGTGCTCGCCGGGCGCGCCGACCGGGTGCTGGCCCTGAGCGAGGGGACGCTCTCCCCCGCCGCCGGCTTCGCGGTGGAGGCGCTGCCGGCGTGAAGTGCAGCCACTGTGGCGAGCGCGAGGGGGTCGTCAGCCTGACCCAGATCATCGAGGACGACGTGCGCACCGTGAGCCTCTGCGCGAAGTGCGCCGCCGAGAAGGGCATCGCGACCGGAGTGGGGATCGCCGACACGCCGCTCGGCGGCTTCCTGGCGGCGTTGGGAGAGGGCGCTGACCCCGATGCGCCGCTCACCGCTGCGCTGGAGGCCCGGTGTCCCGGCTGCGGCGCCTCGCTGCGCGATTTCCGGGAGACCGGCCGGGTGGGGTGCGCGGAGTGTTATCGGGCATTCGACCCCACGCTCCGCGAACTGCTGCGACGCCTGCACGGCTCCACGCATCACACCGGCATGCGGTATGGCGGTGCCCCGCCTTCGAGCGCCGTCGTTCCCGATCCGACGACCTTGGAACTTCGGGAACAGCTCCGCCGCGCGATCGCCTCCGAACAATTCGAGCTGGCCGCCCAGCTGCGCGACCGCCTCCGGGACCGCGAATGATCGATCTGAGCCTGCTCCCCGATGGCGGCATGTCGTGGCTCGAGGCCAGCGGTCCGGGCAGCCACCTGGTGGTGTCGACCCGGGTCCGGCTGGCGCGCAACCTCGCCCGGCATCGCTTTGCCACCCGGGCCGACTCGGCCGAGCGCGAGGCGATTTTGGCTGAGGCCGAGGCGGCTGCGGAAGCCGGCCCGGCGCTTCGGAACGCGGTCCGATTCCGGTTGGATCAGCTTGATCTACTGGACCGCCAGCTGCTGCACGAACGCCACCTGGTCAGTCGGGAATTGGCGGCTCCGGAGCCCGCCGCCCGGGTCCGCTCGGCCGCCGGGCTCCTGATTCAGGGACAGGCGAGCGTGATGGTCAACGAGGAGGACCATCTCCGGCTCCAGGCCCTCCAATCCGGCTTCGCGCTGGAGGCTACCTGGCGACTGGTCGCGACGCTGGACGCTGAACTGGGGCAACGACTTGCCTTCGCATTTCACCCTGAGTTCGGTTACCTTACCAGTTGCCCGACCAACGTCGGAACCGGGCTGCGTGCCTCGGTGCTGGTGCACCTTCCGGGGCTCGTTCTGACCAAAGAAATCAACAAGATTCTGCAGGCGCTCACTCAAGTTGGGCTGACCTTTCGGGGGCTGTACGGTGAGGGGAGCGAGGTCGTCGGCAATCTGTTTCAACTGTCGAATCAGACCACGCTGGGAAAATCGGAACCGGAATTGCTGGATCACCTCGGCAAGCTGGTGCGCCAGGTGATGGAGAACGAGGAGCGGGCGCGGCAAATCCTCCTTCGCGATGCGACCGCGATTCTCGAGGACAAGGTGTGGCGCGCGTACGGGCTGCTTCGCTACGCCCGGACCTTGAGCTTCGAGGAGGCGATGAACCTGTTGAGCGGCGTCCGGCTCGGTGTGGGGCTGGGTCTCATACCGAACGTCGGTATGTATACGCTGAACAAGCTCCTGGTCTTCGCCCAGCCCGCGCACCTCGCCGCCGCGCAGAACCGGGCGCTTTCGGAGGAGGAAACCCCGGTGCGTCGCGCGGCGTATGTACGGCAGGTCCTCGAAGAGGAAATCGGGCGTCATCGATCTCACGGCAGAGCGGAACCATGAACGGCTACAACTTCACCGACCGGGTCCGGAAGGTCCTCCAGATGGCTCGCGAAGAGGCGGCGCGCCTCCATCACGAGTACGTCGGAACGGAGCACATCCTCCTCGGCCTGATCCGTGAGGGCGAAGGGGTGGCCGCCGCGGTGCTGACCAACCTGAGCGTCGATCTCGACGACATCCAGCAGAAAATCGAAGAGACAGTCAAGAAAGGGAAAGCCGCGGCCGCGCCGGGACCCGACCTTCCGTATACCTCGCGGGCCAAGAAGGTCCTCGAGCTGGCCATGACCGAGGCGCGGGAGCTCAACCACTCCTACGTCGGCACCGAGCACCTCCTGCTCGGGCTGCTGCGGGAGGAGAAGGGCATCGCGGCGCAGGTACTGACGGACGCGGGCGTGACCCTGGAACAATCGCGGGCGGAGACCCTCCGGTTGCTCGGGAGCGACATGCCCCAGGCGCCCGCCGGCTCGACCGCCCCGGCACCGCCCAGTTCCGCGCCCAAGTCCGAGAAGAAATCCAAGACGCCCGCCCTCGACCACTTCTGCCGGGACCTGACCCAGTTGGCCGCGGAGGGACAGCTCGATCCCACCATCGGGCGCCAGAAGGAAATCCAGCGGGTCATGGAAATCCTGGCCCGGCGGAAGAAGAACAATCCGGTCCTCATCGGCGAGCCCGGGGTCGGCAAGACCGCCATCGTCGAGGGACTGGCCCTGCTGATCGCGTCCGGGCAGTGTCCCGACGTCCTGCGGGATCATCGAGTGCTGTCGCTCGACATGGCCGCGGTCATCGCCGGCACCAAGTACCGGGGCCAGTTCGAGGAGCGGCTCAAGGCGGTGATGAACGAAATCGCCCAGAGCAAGAGCGTCGTGCTTTTCATCGACGAGCTGCATACCCTGGTGGGTGCCGGCGCCGCGGAAGGCGCCATCGACGCCTCGAACATGCTGAAGCCGGCGCTGGCCCGCGGAGAGCTGCAGTGCGTCGGGGCCTCCACCCTCAATGAATACCGGAAGTACATCGAGAAGGACGGCGCCCTGGAGCGCCGCTTCCAGGCGGTGATCGTGGATCCTCCGACGGTGGAGGAAACCGTCGAGATCCTCAAGGGACTTCGCAAGAAATACGAGGACCACCACCGCGTCAGCATCCCCGATCCCTCCCTCCGGGCGGCGGCTGAGCTTTCCGACCGGTACATCACCGACCGGTTCCTGCCGGACAAGGCCATCGACGTCATCGACGAGGCGGGCGCCCGCGCCCGGCTGGCCTCACAAGCGCCGCCGGCCGAAATCGGCGCGCTCAAGGCGGACCTCGAGAAGGTCAATCAGGAAAAGGAGGCGTCGGTCCGCGACCAGAACTTCGAGCGGGCGGCGGCCCTCCGGGATAGCGAGCGCGATCTGCAGAACCGGATCCGGTTACGCCAGGAGGAGTGGGAACGGGAACGCCAGACCAAGCGGCCGATCATCGATGAAGAGGCGGTCGCGTTCATCGTGTCCCGTTGGACCGGCATTCCGCTCACCCGGCTTCAGGAGGCGGAGACGGCCCGATTGCTCCGGATGGAGGACGAGATCCATCTCTCGGTGATCGGCCAAAACGAGGCGATTACGGCGGTGGCCCGGGCCATTCGGCGGAGCCGCGCGGGCCTAAAGGACCCCAACCGCCCGATCGGGTCGTTCATTTTCAGCGGCCCGACCGGCGTCGGCAAGACCGAGCTCGCCCGGGCGCTGGCCAAGTTCCTCTTTGCCGATCCGCAGGCGCTGATCCGGGTGGATATGTCGGAGTATATGGAGAAGTTCTCGGTCTCCCGGCTGATCGGCGCGCCCCCGGGGTACGTCGGCTACGAAGACAGCGGAACCCTCACCAAGGCGGTGCGGCGGAAGCCCTATTCGGTGGTGCTCCTCGACGAAATCGAGAAAGCCCACCCGGACGTCTTCAACATCCTGCTCCAGGTGCTCGACGAGGGCCACCTGACCGACAACTACGGCCGGGTAATCGATTTCAAGAACACTGTCGTGATCATGACCTCGAACGTCGGCGCCCGGGACATTACCCAGTCCAAGGCGCTGGGCTTCCACGGCACCGATCGAGGACAGACGTTCGAACGGATCGCGGAGACCGTCAAGGAGGAAATCACCAAGGTTTTCAATCCGGAATTCCTCAACCGGCTGGACGACGTGATCGTCTTCCATCCGCTCGACAAGGAGCATATCTCCCAGATCGTGGGCGTGCTGCTCAAGGACGTCCAGCGGAGGATCGGCGACGAGGTCAGGCTCACGCCGGCCGCGACCGAATTCCTGGTGAAGCACGGCTACGACCAGACCTACGGGGCGCGGCCGCTCAAGCGGGCCATTCAGCGCTACATCGAGGACCCGCTGAGCGAGAGGATCCTGACCGGCGAGTTCACCCGGGGCGACGAGATCGAGGTCGACGTCGCGCCCGAAGGGGACAAGCTCACCTTCCGCGCCCTCACCGGGACGCGGGCCTGACCCCGGCTTCTCGCAGCTCAGGCTCCGGACCCGTGCCGGTCCGGAGCCGAACCCGGTCCGCGATGCGTCGCCTCCTCCGCCCGCTCCCCGTCGCCACGCTGCTCCTCCTCGGAGCGGCGCGCCTCAATGCCCAGGACGCGACCACGGCGCCGGTGGACAGCATCGTGGTGCAGGGCGCCGTCCGCAACAGCTCCCGGCAGGTGATTTCGTTCTCGGGCATCCAGCTCAACCAGCCGGTGACCTACCGGATCGTTCAGCGCGCCATCCAGGGCCTCTTCGAGACCGGCCAGTTTGATGATGTGCGGGTGGAGCAACGCCAGGTGGGCGGCAAGTTGATCATTGTGCTGGTCGTGAAGGAGCGGCCCTTGCTGCAGAAATGGACGCTCAAGGGCGTGGAGCGGGTGGATGAGAGCGCGGTCCGTCGGAAGATCTCCCTGCCGGAAGGCCGTCCGCTCGATCGCGCGGCGCTGGAGCGCTCCCGGCACGCCATCGATTCGCTGTATCGGAAGCGCGGCTACTACGCGGTGGAGGTCAAGGCCACCGAGCTGCCCCAGGACAACAACCAGGTTCGGCTGATTCTCGATGTCATCGAGGGCCCCCGGGTGACTGTGAGCCAGGTGGCCATTGAGGGGAACCAGAGCTTCAAGGACAAGGAAGTCCTGAAGGGAATGGTCACCAAGCCGGAGGGCTTCTGGTGGTTCCGGAAGGGCGAGTACAGCGAGGAGAAGGTCGAGGAGGACAGCCGCAGCTCGCTCCCGAACTGGTATGCCGACCACGGACATGTGGATCTTCGGGTACTGAGCGATACCCTGATCGCCGACTCGGTGCCCGGGAAGGCGATCGTTCGCTTCACCGTGGACGAGGGGCAGGCGTACAAAGTGGGGCACTTTGACGTTACCGGGAACCGGCGCTTCTCCTCCGAGGAGCTGGCCGGCTACTTCCCCTTCGGGAAGGATGTGGCGCCGGGCGACGGCAAGGTCATCGGCGATCCCTTCAGCCGCGCCGCGTGGGACGGGGCTACCGAAAAAATCTCCAACCTCTACCAGAACAACGGGTACATCTACTCCTCGGTGAACCACGAGGAAGCCCGCCGGACCGGCCCGGATGGGAAGCCGTACCTCGACCTCAAGTGGTCGATCCGGGAGGGCCAGCCCGCGACGATCAACCGGATCATCATCCTCGGCAACGACGTCACCCACGAGCGGGTGATCCGGGAAGCGATCGTCCTGCTCCCCGGGCAGACCTTCAACCGCGACCTGCTGATCCGCTCGTACCAGAATGTTTCCAACCTGAACTTCTTTCAGCAGCCGATGGCCTCGCCCGACGTCCAGCAGGAGGAAAACAACGTCGACGTCGATGTCGTCTTCCGGGTCACCGAGAAGCGCACCGGCAACATCAACTTCGGCGCCTCGGTGGGGCAGGGGGTCGGAATCGGCGGGTTCCTGGGCCTCGAGGAGCCGAACCTGTTCGGCAAGGCCAAGCGGGGGAAGCTCCAGTGGCAGTTCGGCCAGAA
>JBGPVQ010000193.1:0-5839 GCA_041491785.1 Gemmatimonadota bacterium
AATTCGTCTGGGTGTCCTCCGCCGGTGGCGACGCCGTCGTCATCGCGCCGACCGGCACCCGCGACGCCGCGCACTTTACCGCGGACACCAATCGGATCTACGCCTACAGTCCGGTGGAAGGCCTGGTCTCCTTCCGCTGGGACGGCACCGACGTGAAACAGCATCTCCGGGTGACGGGACTGCCGGCGGGCGGCGGCGCCGCCGACTTCGATCCCGGGGACCAGGTGACCCTTCCCCGGCGGATCTTCCCGATGCCAAGCGACGCCACCGGCGCTTCGGCGGATACCGGCTCGGATCTCGAGCCGAGCCAGCCGCCGCCCCCCGCGGGGATTGTGCTGATGGCGCCCAAGGGCGATCTCGCGGTGGCCCAAGTGGGCAGCGACCTCTTCAGCATTCCCGTGCCCAAGGTCGGAGGACCGGTCCCCACCGTCTCGGTGGCCGGTGGGCCGGTGCCGGTCAAGAAGCTCACCGAGGTCGGCGGCGAGTTTCCCGCCTGGAGCGCCGACGGGCGGACCATTCACTGGGCCATCGGCAACGCCTTCGTGAGCTACAACCTCGATCGGGCCAAAGTGGTTGAGGACAGCCTCAAGGTCATCGAGAAAGCCAAGGCCGACAGCACCCGCCGCGTCGGCGCGCGCGCGGACAGCCTGAAGTCCCTGGGTGCCCGCGCCGACAGCCTCAAAAAGGCCAACGCTCCGGTCCCCGACTCGCTGCAATCGAGGCTGGTCGTCCTCAAAGCGGATTCGGCCAAGGGCGATTCGCTCAAGAAGGCGTCCGACAAGTTCAAGGCCGACAGCACCAAGGTGGCCCAGGCCAAGACGGACAGTCTGAAGCGGCTCAACACCCTGTCCGACAGTCTGAAGAAGGCGGGAGCCGCCGTTCCGGATTCGATCAAGAATCGGATCGAGGCCTTGCGGGCCGACTCGGTGAAGCAGAATCCACCGAAGCCCGGCTACAAGCCCGACGAGCTTCGGGTGAAGGTCAACGCGCCGCGGGATAGCCCGAAGGGAGTCGTGGTGCTCCGGGGCGGGCGCGCGCTCACCATGAAGGGGAAGGAGATCATCGAAAACGCCGATGTGGTGGTCCGCGACAACCGGATTCTCGCGGTGGGACCCCGGGGCCAGGTCAAGATTCCCGGCGGAGCGAAGATCATCGACGTGACCGGGAAGACGCTGCTTCCTGGGTTCGTGGACACCCACTATCACACCCAGTGGCTCATCCCGGAAATCCACCCCGCCCAGGCGTGGCAATACCTCGCCACCCTGGCCTACGGCGTGACGACTACGCGCGATCCGCAGACCGCGACGACCGACGTGCTCAGCTACCAGGATCGGGTGGAAACCGGCGGCATGGTGGGCCCCAGGATCTACTCCACCGGGCCGGGCGTCTTCAGCGGCGAGAACATCCGCGATCTCGACCAGGCGCGGAACATTCTCAAGCGATACAGCCAGTACTACGACACCAAGACGCTCAAGATGTACATGACCGGCAACCGCCAGCAGCGCCAATGGGTCATCATGGCGGCGAAGGAGCTGGGGCTCATGCCCACCACCGAGGGTGGACTCGACTTCAAGCTCGAGCTGACCCACGCCATGGACGGCTACCCCGGAATCGAACACGCGCTGCCGATCGCGCCGATCCAGAATGACGTCGTGGAGTTGTTCAAGGCCACCCAGACCACCAACACGCCGACCCTGATCGTCTCATACGGCGGGCCGTTCGGCGAGAACTACTTCTACACCACTGAGAACGTGCATGGCGACGCCAAGCTGCGGCACTTTACCCCGGAGGAAACCCTCGACGCCAAATCCCGCCGGCGCGGGCTCGGCTCGGGGGGCAGCCCGGGCCCGGGCGGCTGGTTCCGGCCCGAGGAGTACGTGTTCCCCAAGCACGCCGAATTCGCCAAGCGGATGATCGAGAACGGGGCGCGGATCGCCATCGGAAGCCACGGCCAGATTCAGGGAATCGGCTATCACTGGGAGCTGTGGATGATGGCGTCGGGTGGCATGTCGCCCCACGACGTCCTTCGCGCCGCGACCATCTACGGCGCCGAGGCCATCGGGATGGGGGCCGATCTGGGGAGCCTGGAGGCGGGGAAGATGGCGGACATTCTCGTCCTGGATAGGAATCCTCTCGAGAACATCCGGAATTCCAACAGCGTCCACTATGTGATGAAGAATGGACGGCTCTACGAGGGTGACACTCTGAACGAAGTGTGGCCGAGGCCTCGGCCTCTGGCCGCGCAGTACTGGCAGGGTGGTGCGCCGGCAACGGCGGCGGGGATTCGCTAGCGCCTTGCGGCGACAGCATCTCGACCACGGGAAGGGGGCGAGCCTGGGCTCGCCCCCTCTCGTTCTAGGGCACCACGGTAAGCCAGAACCGGTGGTAGGCTTCCTCGGCCTCCTGCACCGGGACACCTTGCAGCAGTGCGAACTCGAGACCGTTGAGCGCGGCCTGTATGAGGGCCGCCCTGGATACGAGTTGGTCGCCCAAGTCGAGTGAGTGGCTCAGTGCAACGGCGAGGGTGGCGCCGTCGACCGGGCGTTCGACCGCGGCCTTCCGAAGTGAGGTGTCTGCCGTAACCAGGCTGGCCCAGGCCGCGAACCATCCCGACTCCACCTCGGCGCGGAGGGCCCCCCAAAGCCGGTCGACCGCCCCCGCACCGTGGGTTTGTACCGCAGCCAGGCGACGCGCCGCTCGATCGTCCCGGACGGTCTCGGCGGCCTGAATCAGGAGGCCTTGCTTCGAGCGGTAGTGATAGTTGACGAGGCCCTTGGCGCAGTGCGCGCGATTGGCAACCTCCTCCACTGTCCAGTTGTTCAGGCCGTGAAGGACCAGGACCTCGATGGCAGCTCGAAGAATGGCATCTTTCATGGCGGCACCCGAGCGCTCTTGGTGATTTGACTGAATGACCATTCAAACATAAGTCACTGAAGGCAAAGCACAATGGCTGTAGTCCTTGCCCTGGTGCTGGTGCAGATCATATACGCCAGCGGGGTGATTGTCGGGAAGTTCATGCTGCCGATCGTACCCGCGTCGGTGATCGTCACCCTGCGGATGTTGGTGGCGTCCATCGCCTTCTTCCTCGGCCACCGGGCCATCCGGGGAAAGGTGCCGAGGGAGGGCGGGGATTGGATCAGGTTTGCGGTACTGGGGGTGCTGGGTGGAGCGGGGAACCAGCTCCTCATTCTTCTTGGTCTGACCAGGACCACCGCCATCAATGCGGCGATCCTGATCCCGATGATTCCAATTTTCACCGTCGTGTTCGGCTGGGCGCTGCGTCGGGACCGGCCGACCGTGCTCAAGTGGTCGGGTGTTGCCGTGGCCGCGATCGGTACGGTCTACCTGATCGGACCGGGCCGGGTATCGCTGGCACCCGGGGTGGCGCTCGGGAATGTGCTGGTACTCCTGGGCATGGCGTTCAACGCCCTGGCCTTCCTCCTCTCGAAGGACATGCTGGCCCGCTACGCCCCGGTGACGGTGGCGTTCTGCTTGACGATTACGGGCCTGGTGGGAGTCGTCCCGCTCGGCATCGGCGCCTCCGCCAGCGTGAACCAGGCGGCGCTCACGCCAAGGCTGCTCCTCTGGCTCGGTTACCTCGTGGTATTCCCCACCACGGTTACCTACTTCCTGAATCTCTGGGCGCTGCAGCGCGCCTCGCCGATCCTGGTGACGTCCTTCATCTACCTGCAGCCGCTCTTCGCGACGGCCGTCGCCCCGCTGGTCCTCCAAGGGGAGGCGCTGACCGCGCGGGTGGCTGTCGCTGGAGCCGCAATCTTCCTGGGCGTGGGAGTGGTGATCCTGGCTGAGAGGCGGCAGCTGACCGAGGGGGTAGCCCGAGTTCCTTTCTGAAACTAAATTGATCAGTGAAACGTAGACCCGAGATATGACGGCAAGCCACCCAACTCCGCTCCCCTCAGTCTTTTCACCCCTCGCCAAGGCGCTTCTGGACGCCTTCAGCGAAGGTGTGATCGTTTTCGATCAGCAGGGGAAGGTTCTCTACGCTAACCAGCAGGCCCGTGAGCTGGGACTCGATCTTTCGCGGTCTGCTTCAGACCTGATGCCCGCCTTGGCCGAACTGGGCGGGCGTTTGAAGCCGCTCAAGGTCGGCAACCTCGACCTCGGTGAGGCGATGCTTCTTCAGGGCAGCGTGGGGCCGACGACTCTCGCCGACCGCGAACGCGAGGCGATTGTTCGCTCGCTGGACGAGCATGGCTGGCGGCTGGCCGAAACGGCCAAGAGTCTGGGAATTAGCCGCACGACGCTGTGGCGCCGGCTTCGCGCCTACGGACTCCATCGGGACGGCCGGAGCAGATGGGCGCAGGCCTCCTAGCGCTCGCCGTCCTCACGGTTCCGCTCGCCGCTCAATCCCCCGACACCAGCACCTTTTCGAGTCCCGCCGCTCGCGAGCTCATCGGCCGCGCGGCGGTGCGTCATCGCGCCCAGGACTCGTCCGTCACCGACTACCGGGCCCGGCTGCGCTATCGGCTCTCGGTGTCGCTGGGCCGGCGGCGTTGGGGCAACGCCCCGCCATTCGCGGCGGAGGAGCAGGAGGCGCGGATCGCCTGGCGGCTCCCCAACGATCTTCGGGTGGACATCCTGGGCCGGCGCTCCAAGTCGCGGGAGCCGGGGGCGGAGCTCACCTCCGGATTCGACTCTCCCTGGTTCGTGCCGCGGGGGCTCTCCGACTCGGTGCGGATCTTCGGCTCCGATTTTCCGGATCGCGCGGCGCTCCACCCGCTCGCGTCCGACGGGCCCGACTGGTATCGCTTCGTCCTGGGCGACACCCTGACGATCGGAACCCCCGACGGCCGCCGGATCCGGCTGGCCCGGGTTTCGGTAACTCCCAAGCGGCCCGGCCCCGCGCTGATCGCAGGCCAGCTCTGGCTCGATCTGGCGACGGCGGAGGTGGTGCGCTTTGCCTTCCGGTACGTTGGCACCGATCTCTGGCAGACTCCCGAAGCCGCCACCCACCGGGATTCGGTCAACTCCCGCCGCACCAACCAGCTGGTCAACCGGATCCTCTCGATCGACGCCGACCTGGAGTACGCTCTTCAGGAGGGGCGGTACTGGATGCCGTACCGCCAGGTTCTCTCCGGCAAGCTGCAGATCCCGCTGGTGAGCGACATCTTCGTGCCGTTCGAGGCGGTCACCACCTTTGCGGACTACGAGATCAATTCCGGACAGCCGATCGTCTTCCGGCTCGAGCGGCCCGACTCCGCGAGGCGCCCCAGCGCCAAGGAGCGGGCTGCCCGGCGGGACTCGCTCCGGGCGGAACGACGGGGCGGGTTGCGCGGCGACAGCACCCGGGTGCGCGAGTCGGCCGGCATCCTGCCCGGCGGCGGTCGCTATGAGATTCGCCGGGCCCCTCGCGACTCCCTCAGGCGCTATGCCGAATGGGGGGATTCCCTCAAGCTGCAGGTCACCGGTCAGGACGAGCGGCGCTACAAGGACATGCAGAAGGAGCTCGCCGATCTGGTCGAGGGACTGCCGCGGGAGGTGACCGGAGCGGGGAAGACCGGATTTTCGTACGAGCGGCTGGCCGACGCCTTCCGCTTTAACCGGGTACAGGGCAGCTCCATCGGTCTGGGCTATCAGGTGGATGTGCGCGCGCTCCGCTACACCTCCCTCTTCGGGACTGCGCGATTCGGATTCTCCGACAAGCGACCGACCGGCCGGCTTTCGCTGGTGCGCGACGCACCATCGGGGAAGCTCACGCTCTCGGCATATCACGACTTGGCCGAAGGTGATCCCTGGAGCCGCGGGCTCTCGGCCGGGAACGCGATCCGCGCTCTGGTATCGGCACGGGACGAAGCGGAGTACTTCCGAGCGACCGGAG
>JBGPVQ010000194.1:0-5824 GCA_041491785.1 Gemmatimonadota bacterium
GGGCGTCCATCGACCCGAACCCGCATGGAGTCACGGCGAACCTCCCAGACGATTTCATGCCATTCGTCGATGGCGATGAACCCCTGATCGTCTATTCCCCACTGCTCCCCGTCCGCCGGGTCATGCACCCGAAGCTGGCGCACCGAGCACTCCCAATTGAAGATGATCTCGCCCAGGTGCCCGTAGAGGCGCAGATTAGTCGAGTCGGTCTTGGCAACCGCCGTCAGCGTGAACGGTGGCCGGAACGGCCGATTCCTGATCGCCGCCGCGTTCATGTGATTGCGCCCAGCGCCGGTCAAGCGCAAGCCCTCCGGCGTCCGTTCCATGACGCAACCGAAGAAGGGGATCATGGAAGAAAGGAGGTTGTCGGACATGGTCACCCGTTCCGGCTTGGCTAACCACCTGCGCTTCTGCGGCGGGGCCGATCCGTCCCGCCCAGCAGAGAGGGGCGGCCCACCCGGACGGTCGACCCCTCCGCTAAGAACGCCGACGCGGGGCCTCCACGCAATGCCTTGGCGAAAGCCGGCCCGTACTCGGCATCCCAATCGATATCGCATTCGTTGTCGCCGGTTGCCCAGAGCCGCCAGCGCGGGTGCGCCACGGCGTATTCTACGGTGCTCCCATCACGCTGGCGTGTGTAGCCCCAGTAGTGATCCGCAATGAACTCTTCGTCACTAGCATCTCGCATCAGAACGGGCGGACCGACGGCAGAAACACCGAATCGGTTCCACCGCCCCCGGTGACACCACGAATAGGTCACCCGGCCGGGTGCTTCGCGGGGTCTTTCGGGAGCCTCAGCGCGCATCGGCCGGGTGACGTATGGCTCGTTGTAGAACAGACGCGCTGTGACAGCGATGAGCCGGCGGGGCACGATTTCCCGGACGAAGACCACGGCCCGGCGCCGGTCGGAGATCGGGCGGACGTAGAACCGGAGATTGATTTCAGGGAAATCACGGTGCCCCAGAACCGGAATACCGAATACCCGGGTCCGCTGAAACCGGAAGCCCACCAGGCTCAACCATGTGTCGCCTCGCCATGAGTCCAAGACCGTCCCCCGGGGCACCAGCGGCGCCAGCAGCTGCGGAGCAACCTTGAAATTCAGCATGACGAGGTAGCGCCACTCAGCGGTCAGGAAGGGTCGGCGCGGCGGGTCAGGCGGGCTCACCATCATCTGCGCATATTGCCTTCCGGTGATTGCCGAACGACCGGCGTCTCTATTGCGGGGAGTGCGGCAAGGAAGGTATGGCAAGGCCGCCGAAGCATCAGGCCCGTGCATTGCTGGCCGACCCACCTCGGTCCAGCCGCTGGGACGCCGAGCGCACCGCGCGGCAGCATCAACCGCGGGTTACGCGGTGGGCCCGGGCATCAGACGTACCGGCCGAGCGCCATGGTGCCCGCCGCCACCACGAGTAGCCCGGCCACGATCTTCCCCGCTGCTGCGGCACGCATCCGCAGGGCTTGAGCTGTGGCGGCCGCCACTTCGCGCTCCCCGCTGGACGCCGTGACAGCTGCCTGCGAAAGGGCCGCGGCCCGGAGCATCGATGGCCGGACGACGACCAGACCCAAGCCAAGAGCAGCCACTGCCGCCAGCCCACCCAGTCCGTACGCCATGCCCGCCGGCGACCGCATGTAGGCAGGCGAGAAGCCTGCCGACACGCGCCAATACAACCAGAATCCGGAGAGCACCGTGAGAATCGCGGCCGTCGGGAGCACATCGAGGAACCGGCGGCGCAAGAGGCCGGCAGCCACCTTGGCTCCATCGGGGCCAGCATCTCGAATGGCGGGCAACAGGAACAACGCGCTGAAGATGAGCGTGCCGGTCCAGAACACCCCGAGCAGAACATGGAGCAGGCGTGCGGTCAGAAGCAGGAGGTCCATATCGTCCCTCAGGATGGCAGGGAAACCAGGTACGCCAGTGCCCAACTCGCTGCCCTTCTGCTGCGGCCGCGCGGCCCGCAGCGGCAAGCGCGGGTTAGGCCGCGTATCGCAGCACAGCAATGAAGTGGCACGCCGTGCCGGCGAGAACAAACAGGTGCCAGACGAAGTGGGCGTACCGCATCCGGCTGGCCGCGTAGAATCCCACACCCGCCGTGTACGCGACACCGCCCGCCGCGAGCCAGAAGAGACCCCATCCCGGCATCGCGTGCCACAACGGCTTCGCCGCGGCCAGGATCAACCAACCCATGGCCAGGTACAGCCCGGTCGAAAGCCGGGGGTGGCGAACTCCCCCGACCGACTTGAGGACAATGCCTGCCACGGCGAGGGCCCAGATCAGCCCGAAGAGCGTCCAGCCCCAGGGTCCGCGCAGTACGCCGAGCGTGAAAGGCGTGTAGGTCCCGGCGATGAGGAGGTATATCGCTCCGTGGTCGAGGATTTGGAAAACGCGCTTGGCGCGATTCGGGGCCAGCGCGTGGTAGAGCGTCGACGTGAGATAGAGGAGTGCCATGGTCGCGGCAAAGACCCCTGCCCCGATGATGGCTCCCGCGCCGTGCCGGACAGCGCCGAGCACGAGCACCGGAAGGGCAATCAGCGCGGCGAGGAATCCGGTGCCGTGGCTGATGCTGTTTGCAATTTCCTCTCCGAGGGATTGCGCCCGATGCCGCACCGCCGGCGCTTCGACCACAGCATCTCCTGCTTACTTCGTTCCCGCGAGCGTGTACTCGAAGTCGTACGAATGCTTGCCCGCCGTAATTGTGATTGTCATCTTGCCCGCAAGACCCACCAGCTCATCAGTGCCCGAGTCCGGCACCACCGTAATCGTCAGGTCCGGTGCGCCACGTGTCATGGTTGCACTGTGCTGGAGCACGAAAGTGCCGCGGCGGCCGTGCAGCGTTCCGCTAACCCGCTCAATCGCGACGTACCCGGCCGAGCCCTTGACGCTCCCGCCGGCGCTCAGCATTTCGCCTTGGCTCGTCGCCTCGAGGTCGCCGTGGAATTGTTTGTCGATTGACATCCTGGCGATGCTGCCGCCCGCAAGGCTGTCCGTCATGGACTGCGGGGTGAGCTGTACCTCGAAGGTTCCGCTCGCCCGAGCTTTCACCGCGGCCTCCGTCGGGACTGTGCCAGGAGCCCGCGACCGGGCTTGCGAATACGCCGAACAGCCGAGGGTCAGAAAGAGCAAGATGGCCACCCCGGCCGCGGCATCCAAGCGGTTCCTCATTCCCGCTCCCTTCTGCACCGCCGGGCCTCGTTGGCCGGAATCGGGTCTCGGAGGGACCTGTTCGGTTGGGGTGGGCCACCGAACGCACCGCGCCCGAGCTGCGGCCGTGCGTCAAAGGGTGGGCCGCCACCGCTTGCCTGGATCATAGGGCCGCGAGGCCTGTGAAGGTAGCGCTCGGCTCCCAGATCCAAGCACGGGTCAGACGACCGCGACTGCACTGAAGAGCAGGCGGAGAATATCTCGGGCTCGTTCGTACGCGGCGGAGGCCTCGCTTGCCCGAGGTCCCGCCACGTTAAGCCGGACCGTTCGCCCGAGCCGGGTGAGCCCCGCAAGCCAGGCGGCGGCTTGCTCGGCCGCCACCCGGGGATCCGCGGTGGCGAGATCAATCTCCATGAGGGGGCGCAGCAACCGCCGGGCGATCTCGATGGTCTCCTGCGTGCCCCCGATGGCCGGGCCCCACATGAGAACGAGGGTCCCATGGGTATCGTAGACGTTCTTCTGGGTACGAACGGCGTAGTCCACGGAATCGGCCTGGCGAAGGCCAACGTATCGCGTCGGCACGCGGCCATCCTCTGCGACACGGCCTCGAGGGATCCAGCCGTTGATGGGCAGGCCCATTTCGAGGGCCGTATCCAGAGCGGACCGATCGACGCCCGTTTGGCCGCCCGACCAGATTTCGAGGCTAGCGCGAATCAAGGAGTCTCTCGCGGCGATCTATCGACTCATTTTCCCGTTGAGTGCTCCGCGCACCCCAGGTGGACGTCTTGAATACGCGCGGCGCGGGGCGGCCCCTCAACGAACACGGTGAGCGGCCACTCGCCGCATCTGGTGAGAGTCGGGGAGTTGAAGAATAGCGCTGTGTGAACCCCGTTGTGGCTGCTGTGCCGCAAGTGCAGGTCGCTCAACAGGGCGCGAAGGAAGACCCGCCTCTCACGCGCGGCATCCAATGCACGGCGGACCGCGAGCGGAGCCGCACCCAAGTGGACTAGGCGAGTCGAATCCAACGCGACGGCGGCCTCCAAGTACTCCTGTGTCGGAGCGAGAAATCCGGCATCCGGGCCATCAGCCGAATAGAGGTTCACGAGTTCCCACCCCAGCACCCCCACGCCAATGGCGAGGAGGATCCCAGTCGCTGTGAGTTTCACCCGCGCGCTCAGTGGCACTGCAATACTCTCCTCGGACGCTCCAGGAATGTCCACCCGACAGCCCCGGTTAGCGGATCCGGATGCGACCGTAGACCGAGGGTTTCTGAGAGCTCCCGGGCGGTATCTGCTGCACCAGACTATCTCTCTCAATGGCGTAGGTGATCGGCGCGTAGACCAGGCCCGCCACGCATGCGTAACCGATCGGGCAGGAATCCACGACCAGAAGGTTAGCGCTCAGCACCCCCGAATACTGCAGGGTGGTGCGACTCACTTGGTTGGCCGACTCTTCGACGGCCGTGCGCATCTCCACCATGACTGCGGTCGCACGAGAGCGATCTTCAGAGAGCACCAAGGTATCCGCGAGAAGGCGCGGGTATGGCGCAGGAGGCGAGAGTGAGATCGGGAGCAGCGCATCCCCGATTCGATGCAGAGCGTAGGTCGATGCCCCTGGCCCTGGAGCGGTAAGTTCGCAGCTCAACCCGAGAACGAGCAGAGCGAAGAGTACGAGGCGGAGGAATGCCATAGATGGTTGCCTGTCGGGGACGTCGCTCCAGAGGGCAAGCTTTGTTCCAACGAGCCGGTTGCGCGCAAGCTCCGTCGATGCCATGGGTTAGGGAACGGGACGGCCCGGAGCTAACAGGGTAGCCCGTGTCGAATCGACACGAGCGAGAACCGGGGCCGTCTTGTATCTCTAGTTCTGCCGTTTCGCGCTGGCTTCTGATTCCGGTGGTGGCCCGATCTGTCTAGGGGCCTCGAGCCCGTGCGTTAGCCGGGGCGCCACCCTGTCGTGATCGCCGAGAGCCCGAACAGTTGTCCGGGGGCACCCTCCGCCTGCGGTCACCGCACTGCGGGGGCGCAAGACGTCTGAGGTGGGGCTGGCCGGTCGCATGGCCGCGGAACATTCCGGCGATCACTCGAGGGTCAACGGTGCCTGCCGCAGCATCCCCACGAACGACTCCACGACCCCCCGGCTCGACTCGCGCCGGCGGCACATCACGATCGAGGTCTGGACCGCCAGCGGCTTGAGAGGCCGGTAGACCACGCCGCGCCACCGGAGCCGTGCGAGGCCTGCGGGCGCGATCGAAACCCCCATGCCGGCACCGACGAGCCCCGTCACCGTGTACCACTCGAGGGCTTCGTGTTTCACGCGCGGAGAAAAATCTCCCGCCCGGCAGACCGCCGCGATCTGATCATAGAGCGTAGGCGCGATTTCGCGCGGAAAGAGGATGAACGGTTCCTTGGCCAATTGATGGGGGGCCACCCGCGACTGCGCCGCGAGAGGATGGCGCAGCGGCAGCACCGCGATGAACGACTCCCGGATGACCGTTTCCATGTCGAGATCTCCGTCGGTCGGGGATTCGCGCAGCAGTCCGACGTCGATGGTTCCGGCGCGAAGCGCCTCAAGCTGCGCCCCGGAATGCATTTCCCGGAGCTGAAACTCCACGCCGGGGTAGCGTGCGCCGAAGGCGCGGAAGGCCTCGGGCAGCGAGGTGAAGACGACTGACGACGCGAACCCGAC
>JBGPVQ010000195.1:0-5788 GCA_041491785.1 Gemmatimonadota bacterium
CTTTCGTTCGGTGACCCGGTCCGGCGTCATCGTAGCCCCAACCTGCGCCTCGCCAGCCATTCCCCGGTAAATGCCACCACGGCGAGGCCGAAGAGCGAGAGCCAGGTGCGGACCGGCACCCGATTCGCGGCTCCGGACGCCGAGGCCTCGCGGGCCGCCAGAGTGCGCGGGGCCGGAAGCCACTCCGTCGAATACTCCTCCACGACCATTGTGCCCTCTCCCCCACGCCGAAACTGGTACCGCCACACTCCCGGCGGCAGGTAGACTTCCGCCCTTCCCGCACCGTCGAAGACCAGAGTGTCACGCCGGATCGTACCGGGCCCGGTGAACTCGATCTCCACCGGGCCCGGCGCTCCGCCGCCGCTCCACTCGAAGGTGGCCGGCCGGCCGCGCTCGACAACATCGCGTCGGAGGTGAGCCCGGCCGGCGGACGGGTCTGCTCCGCCGAGCAACCACGAGACCGAGGCGGCCACCAGTGACCGGTACGCCTGCTCGCTCGCACCGCCCTGAAATCGCCAGCGCCAGAGTCCCTCGATGCCCACAACGATTTGCCGCACACCGGCGGAGTCGTGTCCTAGGAGCACCGGCCGGGAGGCACCGCGCCGGCCCGCCTGAGCGCTCAAGCCGATCCAATCCCGCACGCCCGGCGTGAGATCCACGATGGCGGTCCCCGGCGGAAAGGAATCCGCCGCGAGTCCGGCGAAGGCTCCGCTCACCGGAGTAGCCGGTCCGACCGTGAGGTACCAGTCTCCCGTCGCGCCGGAGCGTTGACCGGCGAAGTCCCAAATCCAGCGCGCGCGGGCGTGGCCCGTCAGCAGCGCCGCCCCGCCGGTTCCGGGCGTACCCAGCGTCACCAGCAGATCGGCCCGTCGGACCGCTTCACTGACCTCCCGCATCGGCACCGGGCGCAGGTCTCCCTCTCGACGCCAATGTCCGTGCTCCATTTCCAGGTAACCGCGAACCGGGAGCGCCGCCACGTCTCGGAGGGTCTCGAGGAGGAAGCGGGATTCCCAGGTTGGCGGGCTGGCCAGTAGTACGACGCCCGGAGTGCGGACCACCGTGACGACCAGCAGGCGGGCGTCATCCCGCGGCTCGGAGTCATGAGCGTCAGCCAGGGCCACGGTGAGCACGTGCGCCCCGGGGGAAACGCCGGCGAGCGGCGTGCGCAGCGCGGCTCTCCCTCGGCCGCCCGGGTCCAGATCCACCGCACCGCGCGTCCAGATTCGATCGCCCTCACGCAGCACGACCGCGAGCCGCCGGGGCGGGGCGCCCCCAAAGGCCTGGACCTCGAGATCGATCCGCACCGTGTCCGACGGTGTGAGCCGAGTGGTGCCTTCGACCCGTGTCAGCGCGAAGTCCGCCACCGGGCGCCGCTCGAACACCCGGATCGCGGTTCCCGCGAGCACCTCACCGGGGATCTCGTCCCGATCCTCGATCTCACCGTCGGTCATCACGATCACCGGACGTCCCGCGCTCTGCGCGGCGACGATCGGCCCCGCGAGCCGGGAGTGGCCCCCCGAGGCGGTGGTATCCCCGGGGGCGCCGCCGACCAGCCGCACCTCACCTGCGCGTCGCGCCGCCGCGGCCGCCTCGCTCCATCGCCCTCCCGCGGCCTGCATGCTGAGGGAGGCGTCCAGGAGGACCGTTGCCGGCCTCCGGTCGACGCCGGCGGGACAGGATGCATTGGCCAGGAGGAGGACGACGGTGCCCCACCCGGTCGCGCGGCATAGCGCGGGAACCCAGCTGCGCCCCCCCCACTCCTCCAGCAAGCGGTACGAGAGAACGGCCGCGATGGCGGCCAGGAGCACGACCAGGAGAGTCATTGGGGGGAAAGCTACACTCTACTCGGAGCCTCCCAGCGCGGTGGCGAGTCGGGCGCGCTCCTGCTGGAACAGGGGAAGGAGAGCACGCTCCAGCGGCACGCCGGCACCGAGATCGATTCTGCGAGAATCACGGGCCACGCCGTTGATCCGGAACTCGTAGTGCAAGTGGGGGCCGCTGGCCAAGCCGGTCGCGCCGACGTATCCCACCGTTTGACCCTGGACGACCCGCACCCCCGCGCGCACTCCGCGCGCGAAGGCGCGCAGATGGCCGTAGCGGGTGGTAATGCCGTTGCGGTGCCGGATCTCGACCAGGTTGCCGTATCCTCCGGACCACTCGGCTCGGAGCACCGTCCCGTCGCCCGACGCCAGGACGGGAGTGCCGCTCGACGCGGCGTAGTCGGTTCCCTCGTGCCTTCTCCAGATCCCCAGGATCGGATGAAACCGGGACCGCGAGAATGTCGACGCGATGCGGCGAAACTCCACCGGTGCCCGGAGGAACGCCCGCCGGAGCGACCGTCCCTCGGCGTCGAAGTAGCGGGCCGAGCTGGTTCCGGGAGCGAACCGGAAGGCCGGGAGGTGCCGGCCGGAGACCAGCAAATCCGCCGCAAGCACCGCACCGGTCCGTACCTCGCCCTCCTCAGATCGCTCCCGCTCGATCAGGACGGCAAAGCGGTCACCCGGCTGGATGTCCCGGGTGAAATCCACTGACCAGGCGTAGATGTCCGCCAGGTCCCACGCGAGGCGAACTCGATTGCCGGCGTCGAGGAGGTCGTCCGGAATCCGGGCGTCGAGCGCTTCGTAGAGGGAATTGTCGATCGGTCCTTCGATCCGAACCACTTCGGTGGTCCACCCGATCGGGCGCCGTTCGACCGACCACGCCGCGTCGGCCCAGCGTGCGGCGATCCGCTCGTCGGGGCTGACCCGCATGGTCACCCGGCTGGGCAGGGCTTCGTCGACCAGCTGGCGAAACTGCACCACCAGCCCCGCTCGGAGGCGGCGGGCGTCGAGCCCCGCGCGCTCGACCATTCGGACCAGATCGAACCCGGCCAGCATGTGGCGGTCGAGGAGATCGCCGAGGGTCTCTCCGCGCTTCAACGTATCGGTGGATTCGCGAGAGGCAGCGGTCACCACGATCGGCTTCGCCACCTGGAGCCGCGGCCCGGGCCCGCGGCCGATGAGCGCCAACCCGGCGCCGGCGGCCACGACCAGGACCGCCAGGAGAAGCCGGAGCCGGCGCATCAATCCATCTGGCGCCGGATGAAGGTCGGAATCTCCATGTCGGAGACCTCCGGGAGCGACGTGGCGCTGCGGGAGGGCCCGGCGGCCCGGGGCGTCACGGTGCGCGGGCCGCCCGCGGAGGGGGCCTGAGAGGGACCGCCGCCCGCCACGGCGCGCTTCTTCTCGGGGAACTGGAGCACGCCGGAAAGTCGCGACGGAAGCTGCTCGCCGGTGATGGCACGGTCGAACCCGGTGGCAATGACCGTTACCCGGATTTCTCCGTGCAGCTCCGGCTCGGTGCAGGAGCCGAAGATGATCTCGGCCTGGTCACCGGCGGTGTCGTGGATGATCTCGCTGATCTGGGTCACCTCACCCATGGTGATGTCGCTGCTGGTGATGTTGATCAGCACCCCGCTCGCGCCGGCGATCGAAATATTGTCCAGAAGCGGGCTCGAGATGGCCTGCTGCGCCGCTTCCAGCGCGCGGTTCTCTCCCCGGCCGCTCCCGGTGCCCATCAACGCCGAGCCGCCGTTCTGCATCACGGTGCGGACGTCGGCGAAATCCACGTTGATGAGCCCGGTGCGGGTGATGAGGTCGGCGATGCCCTGGGTGGCGTTGAGCAGCACCTCGTCGGCCTTCTTGAGCGCGTCCTCGAACTTGAATCCCTTCCCGACCACCGCCATCAGCCGCTCGTTGGGCACCACGATCATGGTGTCGACGCCACGGCGCATTTCCATGATGCCCTTTTCGGCCTCCTTCATCCGCCGCTGGCCCTCGAACAGGAACGGCTTGGTCACGATGCCCACCGTGAGGGCGCCGATATCCCGCGCCATCTGGGCAATGACCGGCGCGGCTCCGGTGCCGGTGCCGCCCCCCATGCCGCAAGTCACGAAGACCAGGTCGGCTCCCTGCATGGCGGCGAGCACCTCGTCGCGATTTTCCTCGATGGCCTGCCGGCCAATTTCCGGCCGGGCCCCGGCGCCGAGCCCGCGGGTGAGCTTCTTCCCGATCTGGACCTTGAGATCCGATTTCGATTTCGAGAGCGCCTGCGCGTCGGTGTTGACCGAGATGAATTCCACGCCGACCAGGCGTTCCTCGATCATCCGGTTGACGGCGTTACCCCCGCCGCCGCCGATCCCGATGACCTTCATCCGGGCGTGCTGCGCGCTCTGTTCCTCGAGTTGAAAAATCATGCGACGGGTCCTCGCGTTCTCAGAAGAAGTCCTGGAGCCACCGTTTGACCGGACCGAGCACCTTTTCCATCGCCGGCGACCGCGTTCCCGCGGCGAATCCCCCGCCGGCCATTGCCTGTTTCGCCCCATAGAGCGCGAGCCCCACCGGGACCGCCATCCGCGGCGTCTCGACGCTGTCCACCAGTCCGCTCAAATTCTGTCCGGGAATGCCCACCCGCACCGGGAGCGCGAACACCTCGCGGGCCAGCTCCACCGCGCCGAGCGCTTGCGCTCCGCCGCCGGTCAGAATGATGCCCGCAGGGAGACGCTGGCGGTACCCCGTCCGGGAGATCTCGTCGAGCGCCAGCTCGAACAGCTCCTGGAGCCGCATGTGCATGATGTGCGCGAGCACCCGCCGGTGCGCGGTCCGGGGCCCCTGTCCGGGGGTGCCCGGCAGCTGGAAGACGTCGGTCTCGGGCACCAGCGGCTCATAGGCGACGCCAAACCGTTCCTTGATTCGCTCGGCGTCCTGCTGGGTAACCTGCAGTCCGGCCACGATATCGTTGGTGACGTGGGCCCCCGAGAACACCGAGCTCGCGGTGTGACGGATCTTCCCGTTGTGGAAAATTGACACGTTGGTCGAGCCCCCGCCCAGCTCGATAATCGCGCAGCCCAGCTCCCGCTCGTCCGGGGTGAGCACCGCGAGTGAGGCGGCCAGGGGCTCGAGCACGAACTCGCCGACGTGATACGCCGCCTTCTCCACGCATTTCCGGAGATTCTGCAGCGCGCTGGAGTACACCGTGACCAGATACACCTCCGCCTCCAGCCGCAAACCGGTCATTCCGATGGGCTCGGTGATGCCTTCCTGCTGGTCGATCAGGTAGTCCTGAGGGATCGCATGCAGCAGCTCGTGGTCCCGCCCGAAGGAGATGTTGCTCGCGACATCGTTCACCCGCGCCACGTCGGTGGTGCGGATCTCACTGCCGGTAACCGACACCACGCCATGGGAGCTCCGGGTGGCGACGTGCTCTCCCGCGATCCCGCAGAACACCGTGCCGACCTCCACACCGGCCATGACCTGGGCGTCCCGCATTGCCTTGGAAATGGCGCGGGTGGTTTCCTCGATGTCCCGCACCACGCCTCGCCGGACCCCCACGGTCCGCTCCGATGCCACGCCGAGGATCCGCACCCTGGGTTCGCGGGCGTCGCCGGCCACCTCCCCGATGAGTCCGACCACCTTGGTCGAGCCCAGGTCCAGTGCGGCGACCACCCGCTGCAACGGCGCGCTCATCCGCCCTTACCCCGCAGGATCAGGCGAGGCAGATAGCGGGCATCGAGCTCCCGCCACTCGATCCCGCGGCGGTCGATGGCCTCCGCCCCGCTCACCAGGTCCCGGATCTCTTCGCTCGTGGCGCCGGCCCGGAGGAGGACCCGGCCCCGGCCCAGATCGAGCGCGACATCCCGCTGGATCCGGGAACCGCGCTCGACCCGCGCGTAGAAGTCCGGATCGGTCTCGCGCACCCGCGCGAGCAGACCGGCCACCACGCTGTCGGCATCCGCCAGCGGGAGATCGAC
>JBGPVQ010000196.1:0-5772 GCA_041491785.1 Gemmatimonadota bacterium
GACCAGCTTCATCGGGCTCCTGACTCCGCCCGAAAAGCGGCGAAGCGTCAAGTGCTGCAATGAGTTAAGAGCGGCAAAAGATAGCGGCGGAGCGGCCCTGCGGCAAACGGACCCAGCACCGGCGCTACGGATAGAGCAGCGCCGGGCGCCGATGCGCGAGCCAGGCCGCCCGCGCCGCGGCCCATTCTCCCGCGATGGCGAAGGGATCCCGCCCCGCGAGGATTGCTTCGCGCAGGGCCGGGCCGCCCGCCAGGCGGTCGAAGCCGGCGGCGCGAAAGCCGAGGCTATCGGGCTGGACCCGATGAACGGCGGCCAGGAGCGTGACTGCGGTGAGCGTCGGGTCGTAGCGGCGAGCGTCGGTAAGCACCAGCCGAATGCCCCGAACGGGAACTCCGGAATACTTGCCGTCCCCGGCACGCTCGGGGGTGAACCGCACCGATTCGAATCGCACCCCGGGGAGGCGCGCGGTAGGAAGCTCGGCAAGCACCCGGGGTACGTCGAGCCAGGGCGCACCGATCTGGTGGAACGGAGCTTCGGTGCCCCGCCCGACGGAGAGCGCCGTGCCCTCGAAGAGGCAGAGCCCGGGATAGTGGAAGAGGCTCTCGAGATCCTTGAGGTTCGGACTGGGAGGGAGGAACGGGAGATTGGTCGCGTCCAGCGTCTCCTCGCGCCGCCAGCCCTCGACCGGCACCACCCGAAGATCGGTGTCGAGGCCGAGATCGAGCTTGGCCAGGCGGGCGAGCTCGCCCAGGGTGAGACCGTGCCGCATCGGCATCGCCAGGGACCCGACGAAGGACCGCCGGTTGGAATCGAGGACATTTCCCTGGACGAGGGAACCGATCGGATTGGGGCGGTCGAGGACCACCACCGTGCGGCGGAGCCGCTGGGCCGCCCGCATGACCTCGATCGTGGTGCCGAGGTAGGTGAAGTACCGGGCGCCGACATCGGGCAGGTCCACGAGCAACACATCGATGCCGGCCAGCATCGTGTCGGTTGGAGCGGTGGTGCGGCCGTAGAGGCTATAGATTGGTAGCCCGGTGGCGCTGTCGATGGTGGAGGCCACCGCCTCGCCCGCCTCGGCGGCGCCTCGAAAGCCGTGCTCGGGGCTGAAGAGCGCCACGAGTCGAACGCCGCCGCGGAGGAGACGGTCCACATCGCTGACGCCGGTGGCATCCACGCCGGCCTGATTCGAAACCAGGCCGACGGTCTTTCCGCGGACCAATGCCGCGCTGTCACCCAGGAGGACCTCGATGCCGGGCCGTACCAGCCTCGCCGGGAACACCGGCTCTGGCGCCGGCCCGCAGGCTCCGAGCCATCCGGCCAGCGCCGCCACCGCAACCTTCGCCCCGAGTTGCCCGTGCCTGTTCGCCGTCACGCCGCCCTCTGTCTAGTGATCCTGAGCGCCGTCCTGCCTTCGCGAGGCGACGCGCAACGCCGGGCCGCCGCCCCGCCGGCCCGTACCGCCGTCAGCCCGCGGGTGGCGCGCCTGCTCCGAACGCTCCCGCTGCGGCAGCGCATCGCCCAGCTCATCATGCCGTGGATTCCCGGGAGCTACGCCGGCTTCGACGACCGGTCGCTCGACAAAGTGCGCGGCTGGGTGGACTCGCTGCGCGTGGGCGGCATCATCGTGTCGATCGGCTCGCCGACCGATATCGCCGCCAAGCTCAACTTCCTGCAGCGGCGCAGCAAGCTGCCGCTCCTCATCGCGGCCGACCTTGAAGGCGGCACCGGATTTCGCTTCAACGGCGGCACGCCCTTCCCCACCAATATGGGCGTAGGAGCAGCGGGGAGCGAGCGCGACGCCTACCAAATGGGGCGCATCACCGCGCTGGAAGGACGCGCCGCAGGAATCCATCTGACCTTCTCTCCGGTGGCGGACGTCAACAACAATCCGGCGAACCCGATCATCAACACCCGCTCCTTCGGCAGCGACGCCACCCGGGTCGCGGCGCTGGTGGCCGCGGCGGTGCGCGGGACCCAGAGCACCGGGATGCTCGCCACCGCGAAGCATTTCCCCGGCCACGGCGATACCGATACCGACTCCCACATTGCCTTGCCGATTATCCGCTCGGATTGGCGGCGGCTCGACTCGCTGGAGCTGGTCCCGTTCCGGGCCGCCATCAAGGCGGGCGTCAAGGTGGTGATGTCGGCGCACATTGCACTGCCCGGGCTGGAGAACGGCGCGCTGGTTCCCGCGACGCTGGCGCCCGAAATTCTCACGGGCATTCTCCGCGACTCGCTCCACTTCAAGGGCATCGTGGTCACCGACGCGCTGGACATGGGGGCGCTGGTCGCGACCTACGGCACGGGAGAATCCGCGGTCAAGGCGTTCCTCGCCGGCAGCGACCTCCTCCTCATGCCGACCGACCCCCGCCAGGCCCTGGACGCCATGGCGGAGGCGATCCTTTCCGGGCGGGTGCCGCGCGCCCGACTCGAGGCCTCGCTGCGCCGCGTCCTCACGGCCAAGGAAAAGCTCGGCCTGTTCACTCGCCGCACCGTGAATCTCGACAGCCTGGGATACATCGTGGGCCGGCGGGCCTTCCGCGATACCGCGCTGGCGGTGTCGGCCCGCTCCCTGGTGCTGGTGCGCGACAGTCTGGGCCTGATCGACAGCCTGCGGGCGGGTCCCCGCCCAATCGGAGTCATTACCTACAGCGACGGAAACTCCGGTCCGGTGGGCAACACGCTGCTCGCGGAGCTCGCCAAGCGAGGCTACCTGGCGACGACCTTCCGCCTGAGTGCCGCCAGCGGACCAGCGAGCTACGATTCCGCGGCCGCCGTCACCCGGGCCGCCGGGCCCGTGTTGTTCGCGGCATCGGTGCGGGTGGCGGCCTGGAAGGGGGCCATCGCATTGCCCGATCCGCTGGCGCAATTGATCGAGTCCTCGGCCCGGGAACGACCCACCGCACTGGTGTCCTTCGGGACTCCGTACCTCCTGACCCAGACGCCGACGATCGCCGCGTACCTCCTGGCCTGGACCGACAACCCGCTGACCGAAGAGGCGGTGGCCCAGGCACTCGCCGGCGCGGCCATCACTGGACATCTCCCGATCGACCTCCCTCCGGGGTATCCGTTGGGTCACGGGATCCAGAAACCGGCCAAGTGAACCGCGTGAGGTTCGGGGCCGTGGCGGCGCTCCTGGCGTCGGGAGCCTGCCAGCGGGCGACGATCGTCCCTCCCAAGCCACTTTGTCCGACCGTGCCATGCGCCCTCGACCCGCTCACCCCGCTGCTCGACTCGGCAGTTGCGGCGGGAGCCGCCCCGGGGGCAGTGGTGGCGGTTTCCTATCACGGCGCGCGATTTCTCTACGGCACCGGCCACATCGCCCTGGACGATCCGACTCGGCCCGATGGCCGAACGGTGTACGACATGGCCTCGCTCACCAAGGTCATCGTCACCACGACGCTCACCATGATGGCGATTCAGGAGGGCCGGATCGATCTCGATGCGCCGGTCCAGCGCTATTTGCCGGAGTTTCGCGGCCCGGGAAAGGAGCGGGTGACCGTCCGCCACCTGCTCACCCATTCGAGCGGGCTCCGCGCCGACCGCCCCCTTTGGCGGGAAACCCCGAACGCCGATTCCGCGCTCCGGCTGGTCAACGCAACTGCACTGGATACGGTGCCGGGCGCCCGGACGGTGTATTCCGACCTGGGCGCAATCGTACTGGGAGAGCTGGTCGAGCGAGTCCTGGGGGGACGCCTGGACCGCTTGGCCCGAGGCCGCATCTTCCGGCCGATCGGGATGGGCTCGAGCCGCTTCCGCCCCCCGGAATCGTGGCTCCCGCGGATCGCGCCAACGGAGTACGACACCGCCTGGCGCAAGCGAATCGTCCGGGGCGAGGTCCACGATGAGAAGGCGGCCTGGCTGGGCGGCGTGGCGGGACATGCCGGCCTGTTCTCGAGCGCGGAGGATTTGCTGGGCTTTGGCGAGTGGCTGCTCGGCCGGGTGGCCGGGCGGCCCGCCGGCGGCAAACTCCCCGCGCTCTCATCGCAAGTCGCCCAAGAATTCACCCGCCGGCAGAATCTCGTTCTCGGCTCCTCGCGTGCGCTCGGATGGGACACCCCGTCTTCCGGCAGCAGCGCGGGCACCCGGCTCGACCCCTCGAGCTTCGGACACACCGGCTTCACCGGCACCTCCATCTGGATCGATCCGACCCGCGAGCTGGTGATCGTGCTCCTCACCAATCGCGTCCACCCGACGCGCAACAATCCGCGGGTCGGGCCCCTCCGGGTGGCGATCGCTAATCGCGTGGTTGAACTGCTGGAGCGGGGACCACCTCGGTAGGCCGGATACGTTGACCGGGGACCCAATTCCTTCTAATTTGATAGGGTATTCGAGCGGGCCCGCCGAACTGGACGGGACCAGAGGAGCATGAGGATGAGCACGGTTGACGAACAGGCGCAGTCCAGCGGCATCCAGATCACCTTGACCGCCCGCGCGGTGGAAGAGGTGCTCAAGTTCATAGACGCCGAGAAGCTGGAGCCGGATGCGGCCGGGCTTCGGGTGAGCGTTCTCCCCGGCGGGTGTTCGGGGTTCAAATACAGCCTCAACATCGAGGACCACCCTCTCGAGGACGATCACGTCATCCCGATGGAGCGGGTCCGGGTATTCGTGGACGGATTCAGCCTTCAATACCTCAACGGGGTCACGGTGGACTACGTCTCATCGATGCAGGGCTCGGGGTTCACTTTCAATAACCCGAACGCCACGGGCGGCTGCGGCTGCGGGACCAGCTTCACCGCCTGATCGCGTCGGCTGAGTATCTTGTGAGGCCCGCTGGAGTCGCTCCGGCGGGCCTTTCTTCTGTGCAGTAGCGAACCGGGAGTCCGAATGGGCTCGTTGGATCTCACGGTCATCATCGCCTACTTCATCCTGACGCTCGGCGTGGGGCTCTGGGTCACCCGTTCCCAGCGCACCGCGGGCGATTACTTCCTTGGTGCGCGCAACCTTCCCGCCTGGGCCGTTCTCCTCTCCATCGTCGCCACCGAGACATCCGCTCTCACAGTCATTTCGATCCCGGGAGTCGGCGCCCGCGGCGATCTGACGTTCCTCCAGCTGCCGTTCGGCTACCTGGTGGGCCGGCTCTTCGTGGCCCGTTTGCTCCTCCCCGGGTATTTCACCGGTCAACAGGAAACCGCGTACGCCAGGCTCGAAGCCCGGTTCGGACCGGGAACCCGCCGGTGGCTGTCCGCCTGCTTCCTGGTGACCCGATTCCTGGGCGACGCGGTACGGGTCTTCGCGGGCGCGATTCCCCTCGCGCTGGTGACCGGATGGAGCGTTCCCGGCGCGATACTCGCGATGGGGGCGATCACGCTGGTGTATACCTACCTGGGTGGCCTCAAGGCGGTGGTGTGGGCGGACGTCATCCAGCTCTGCGTATACGTGGCGGGAGGGATCGGCGCGCTGGTGATCGCCGCGAATCTCGCCGGCGGCTTCGGCCATATGCTGAGCGTCGCCGCCGCCGCCGGCAAACTGCGGATCATCAACCCGTCGTTCTCATTCACCACTACCTATTCACTGTTCGGCGGCCTCCTGGGGGGCGCGCTCCTCTCGGCGGCCTCCCACGGCACCGACCACCTCATCGTGCAGCGGCTGCTCGCCACCCGCTCGCTCAAGGACGCGCAGCGGGCGATCATCGGCTCGGGCGTGGTGGTCATCCTGCAGTTCAGCCTGTTCCTCATGGTCGGAATCGCGATCTGGTCCGCGGGGCTGGCCCCGAGTACGCTCCCGGGCGACCAGGTATTCCCGCGCTTCATCGTCGAACATCTTCCC
>JBGPVQ010000197.1:0-5770 GCA_041491785.1 Gemmatimonadota bacterium
GGTGCACCTCGTTGGCGTGTTGGTGGAGTGGACCCTCGCACAGCACGTCGGTCCACCGGATCTTGTCGCCGGGGAGCCCCGCCTGGTCCAGCTTGTCGAGGATATCATCTCCGCAGCGGATGTGGAGAAACGGCTGCGGGTCGGGGAACTCGGAGAGCTTATATTTGCGGGCTATGTGCCTGCGAGTGGCGACAGTGGTGTCCGGGAGGGGGAGCAATCTGGCCGCGCTCCTTCGCGCCTTGGGGGAGGACGCCCCGGCGCGCGTCGTACTCGTTGTCAGCAATCGGGCCGACGCCGGCGGGCTGGAAATCGCGCGGCAGCACGGCGTCCCCACCCGCGTTTTCAATGATACCGCCGATCCCGCCGAATGGCTGGCGGCACTCGCCGAGGTTCAGGCGGATCTGGTGGTCCTGGCCGGCTTCGTCAAGCGGGTTCCCGACCAGGTGGTGGCGGCCTATCGCGGCCGCATGCTCAACATCCACCCCGCACTGCTTCCCCGGCACGGCGGTCCCGGAATGTACGGGCGCCGGGTGCACCAGGCCGTGTTGGCGAGCGGTGATGCCGTCTCCGGCGCCACGGTGCATCTGGTGTCCGAAGAGTACGATCGCGGACCGATCTTGGCTCAAGCGACGGTGCCGGTGGAGCCCGACGATTCGCCCGAGACGCTCGCGGCGCGGGTGTTGGAAGTAGAGCACCGCCTGCTGCCCGCCGCCGTGCTCGCAGCGGCCCACGCCGGGCACCCGGTGCCGTTCCGGCTGGGAATTCCCCGGCGTCCCGGCTCCCTGACCTCCTGACTCCCTGGCCTATGCCTCGTGCCCTCATCTCGGTCAGCGACAAGCGCGGCATCGTCGAATTCGCGCGCGGACTGGTCGAGCTCGGCTGGGAGATCGTCTCCACCGGCGGCACCGCGGCCACCCTCCGCAAGGCGGGGCTGCCAGTCACCCCGGTGGATCAGGTCACCGGATTCCCCGAGATTCTGGACGGCCGGATCAAGACGCTGCATCCCGCGATCCACGCCGGGCTCCTCGCCCGCCCGCAAATCGAAGGGCACCGCCGGGAGCTCGAGACCCACGGCATCCGCACCTTCGATCTGGTCGCGGTCAATCTCTATCCCTTCCAGGCCACGATCGCCCACCCGTCCGCTACCCTCGAGGACGCCATCGAGAACATCGACATCGGCGGGCCTTCGATGCTCCGCTCCGCCGCCAAGAATTTCGAGAACGTGGTCCCGGTGGTGGACCCGACGGACTACCACTCGGTCCTCGACATGCTCCGCCGGGGCGCGATCGATTCGGATCGCCGCCGGTCACTCGCCGCCAAGGTATTCGGCCACACCGCCGAATACGACACCGCGGTTGCCGGGTATCTGACCGCCCCGGAACAGGGGCTCCCGCCCAGGATCAATCTCTCCGTGGAGCGGATGCAGGAGCTGCGCTACGGTGAAAACCCCCAGCAGCGCGCCGCACTCTACGCCACCGAGGAGCCCCGCGGCATCCGCGATTTGAAGCAGCGGCAGGGGAAGGACCTGTCGTTCAACAACCTCCTTGATATCGACGCCGCCACCGCCACCGTTGCGGCGTGGAAGAACCGGCCGGCTTGCGCGGTCATCAAGCACACCACTCCCTGCGGCATTGCCGTGGGACGGACCGCGCTCGACGCGCTCACCAAGGCTCGGGCCACCGATCCGGTGTCGGCGTTCGGCGGCGTCATCGCCTGCAATACCGTGGTCGATCGGGAAATGGCGGAGTCGCTCCGCGACCTCTTCGTCGAGGTGATCGTGGCCCCATCGATCCCCGAAGACGCCCTCCAGGTGCTCGCCGAAAAGAAGAATCTCCGGGTGGTCGAGCTCCCGATCGGATCGCCCGCGGGGTCGCTCGACTGGAAGAGCGTCCGGGGCGGCTTCCTGGTACAGGACCGCTTCATGTTCGATCCCTCGGAAGAGGGCTGGAAGGTGGTCACCACCCGGGGCCCCGCCCCGGAGGAATGGAACGATCTCCGGTTTGCCTGGGCGGCGGCCGGCTCGGTCAAGTCCAACGCCATCCTCCTCGCGCGGGGCGAGCAGGCCATCGGCATCGGTGCTGGACAGATGAGCCGGATCGACGCGGTCTTTCTGGCCATCCACAAGGCCCGGCAACAGCACCACGCAACCGAAGGGGCGGCGCTCGCCTCCGATGGATTCTTCCCCTTCCCCGACGGCGTGGAGGAAGCCGCCCGCGCCGGGGTCAAGGCCATCATTCAGCCCGGCGGCTCGGTCCGCGACGCCGAGGTCATCGCCGCGGCCAACCGCTACGGCATTGCGATGGTCCTGACCGGCAAGCGGATGTTCCGACACTGATCGTTTCCGGAGCACTATGACTGATTCGACCCGCCGGTCCCCGCCGTACGGCTTCGCCGCCGCCACCACCGTGGTGGTGTTCGCGATCTACCTCGCGACCCTGGCGCCGACCACCGCCTTCTGGGACACCTCGGAATACATCGCCGCCGCCAAGACGCTGGGCATCCCGCATCCACCGGGGAATCCGCTCTTCGTCCTGCTGGCGCACACCTTCGGGCTGCTCCCGCTCGCCGCGTCCTACGCCGTCCGGATCAACCTCTTCGCCGCCGTCACCAGCGCGCTCGCCGCCGGACTCTGGTTCCTAGTGGCCGAGCGCTGGCTCCGGAACCTGGTCGAGGACCGCGTCCTCCGGCTCGGCGCGGCATTCGCCGGGGTCCTGGTCGGGGCGACGTCCTGGACGGTGTGGAACCAGTCCACGGTCAATGAGAAGGTCTATACCGTCTCGATGTTCTTCATGGCCCTGGTCACCTGGCTGGCGGTCCACTGGGGTGATGACGACCCGGGTTCCCACCGGGATCGCTGGCTGATCCTGATCGCCTACCTGCTGGCGCTCACTTCGACCAACCACATGATGGGGGTGCTCGCGGCGCCCGCGGTGGCGGTGTACGTGCTGTGGACCGACTGGCGGGTGCTGACTCGTCCGGCGGTGCTCGCCGGAATTGTGGTCGCCGTCCTGATCGGCGTCTCGCCGAACTATCTCTTCCTCCCGATCCGGGCGGCGCAATTCCCGCCCATCAACGAGGGGGAGCCGGTCTGTCGCGGAGTGCTCGACGCCATCGCGATGAAGTGCCAGCCCCTCAACGACGTCCTCAACCGGGTCCAGTACGGAAAGCCCTCGGTCTTCAACCGGCAGACCAATTCCTATCTCGAGCAGCTGGCCAACTACTGGCAGTACTTCAGCTGGCAGTTCTCCCGCGACTGGCCGTCGCGGCTTCCGGCCCTCACCACCGCCATCTTCACGGTCACCGGCCTGGGCGGGCTCTGGGCCCTGCTCAAGCGGGATCGCCGGGCCGGCATCGCCGCCGCCGCGATGGTCTTCATCCTCACCTTCACGCTGGTCTGGTATCTCAACTTCAAGTACGGCTTTTCGATGTATCCCGACCGGTCGGACATCATCAATGACATGCGCGAGGTCCGTGAGCGCGACTACTTCTTCGTCTGCTCCTTCGCGTTCTTCGGCACCCTCTTCGCCGCCGGCATCGGGGTGGCGGCGGATTCGCTGGCCAAGCAGGCACGCACCCGTCTCGCCGCGCTGCCCGTGCTCCTGCTCGGGGTGATCCCACTCCTCGGCAATCACACCACGGCCAGCCGCAGCAAGGAATCCGTCCCCCGCGACTTCGCTATCGACCTCCTCGAGTCGGTGGAGCCCTACGGAATCCTGATCACCGCCGGCGACAACGACACCTTTCCCCTCTGGTTCGCGCAGGAGGTGGAGGGGATTCGGCCCGACGTGACGCTCGCCAACCTCTCCTTGATGAACACCGATTGGCACCTCCGCCAGTTGCGGCGGCGAAAGACCCCCGACTTCGACCCCGCCCGGTCGCTCGATCTCTGGAAACCCCGGGCTGACACCACAGGCGTCGCCCTCGGCGTACCCGGCAAGGAGGGCTGGCAGAGGCCGACCAGCCCGGTCTTTTCACAGACCGAGGAGGAGCTCGACAGCCTGCCCGAGTACTCGCGGGTCCCCAAGGGCCAGGGCGTGAAATTCGGCGAGCTGGTCATCGCCTTCGGCTCCGAGGTAGTGGACCGGAAAGACCTCGCAACCATCTTCCTGATTCGCGACAACCTCGGCAAGCGCCCGATCTATTTCGCCTGGAGCGACGGCGGCTACCCGGACGAAACCCTCGGGCTCACCGGCTACCTCGTTTCTCAGGGCCTGGTCCGGAAACTCTACCCCAAGCCGGTTACCCCGAGCGCCAACATCGTGCTGACGCCCATGGGATACACCGATCTGGAACGCACTCGCGCGCTGCTCGAAAAGGGCTACCACTGGGAAAGCGCCACCCGAGATCGCCCGCGCGGCTGGGTGGATGCGCCCTCCGCGTCAATCCTGCGACTCTACTCGATCATCTACGGCGGAATGGCGGGCACCTTCCGGGAGCACGGCGACAGCGCGCTCGCCGCCCGGGCCGACTCGATCGCCAAGCGGGTGGACGCGGAGATTAGAAAATCCGGTAGAGCTGAACCTTGAGGTTGTGGCGGTTCGCGGGACGTCCTAGCTTGGCCGGCGGAGGCGTGGTGGCCGAGTGGTTGAAGGCAGCGGTCTTGAAAACCGCCAAGGGGGTAACCCCTTCGTGAGTTCGAATCTCACCCACGCCGTGGCATACCTCTCGCCCCTTGCACAGTCAAGAACATTGACACAGGGGCGGTGGCTGGAGTGGAAATCCGTGCAATTCGGGTGGGCCGGAGGCTCCCAGGCGTGGGGTTCTGCGCCCTGATTTCCGCCTGTTCTTCCCTAGCTCCCAACGACATCCCGCTCCCCGCCGGAGCCGTACCGGTCGCGGCACCAGCCATCTACCAGGAATGGCAAGAACGGACGGAGGCCTGCAGCGGCCTTTCCGGGAACTTCTCCACGCTCCAATGGTATGTGGTACCAGGAGTTGAGACCTTTTCCACAGACCAGGGTCCGAAGGTCGGACAATGGATCAAGGAGGGGGGTCGAAACAAGATCATCATTGCCGGAAACTACCAGAATCACGAGATGGTGGTCCGGCACGAAATCCTCCACTCACTGCTTGAGCGGGAGGGCCACCCGCCAGAGTATTTCGTGACACGTTGCCATCTTACCTGGGAAAGCTGGGATCGGGCGACCGGAGCCCCCATTTCGGGGGATGGAGACTGAAGCGCTAGCTCAACACTGTTGCAGAGTCACCACACTTTTCTACCGTCCTGCCACACCTCCCCATTCCCGAACGACCCTGGCCCGCCGAATGTAATCCAGTTTCGGAAGAATCCGGTCCATGTACGCGTTGCCGCCAGCCCGAATCGAGTCTTGGGAGGGACAGGTGCCCTGGCTCCCGCGTCGGCAGGAGTAGCCCGGGTACATCGAATCCCCGACGGCCATTCCCTGGGTGACCTGGCCGATCGGCGGGAAGCCGAAGGTGCCGGTGGTGTCCAGGCGCGCATTGTCTCCCAGATTCACGTAGAGCTGAACCGACCGCGTATTGGGACCTCCGCGCGCGAAGGACACCCGCCCGCGGGTGTTGCTGTGCCGGACCGGTTCATCGGGGATGTTGCGGTCGTCCCAGACCAAATTGATGGCCGGGTCACCCGAAATGCCCCATTGGACTACGAAACCCGGAACCACACGGAAGAAGCGCGCACCATCGTAATAGCCTTGGCGCACCAGGAAGTGGAAACGATCAACGCCGAGGGGTGACCACTCCCGGTGCGCCGCCACGACGAACTGCCCTCGACTGGTCTCGAACGACACCA
>JBGPVQ010000198.1:0-5759 GCA_041491785.1 Gemmatimonadota bacterium
CGGAGGGAGTGCGCAACGGGAGCTCGCGCGGCAGGCGGAGGAGGAGGCCCGGCGGCTGGAGCGGCTGGCGCGGGAGCAGAACTCACCGGAGCTGGCCGACGCCGCCCGCCGGATGCAGGAATCGGCGGACGCGATGCGCCGCGCCGCGACCGGGTCGTCGAATGCGGCGGGTCAAGCGAACGCGGCGCTCGACAAACTGCGGGGCGCCACGCGCGATCTCGAAAACGCGCGCGCTGCGCGGATGAGCCAGGGCGTGCGGGATCTCGAGCGCCGCGCCCAAGAGCTGGTGGAGCGGCAGAAGGAGATCGCCCGGGGTGTGGGCGAGCTGCCGCGGGCGAGCGGTACCGACCGGGCCGATCGCCTCAATCGGCTGGACGAGAAGAAAGATGCCCTCGCGGCGGAAGTGGACCGGCTGGGCGCCGATGCCGAGCGACTGTCCAAGGAGGCCCAGCGCGATCAGCCCGGTGCCGCGGCCAAGCTGGGCCAGGCCGCGGAGACGATTCAGGAAAGTCGGATCCGCGACAAGGTGGTGTATTCGAAGAGCGTCATGCGGGGCGGATCGGCGGAGTACGCCAAGAGCTTCGAGGGACAGATCGCGTCCAACTTGGGCGACGTGACCGATCGGCTCAAGGCCGCCGCTGGCGCGCTCACCGAGTCGAGCGAAGCGCGGAGGGATCGCGCCCTCGAGAAGGCCCGCGAGCTGGTGCGCGGGCTCGAATCGCTCAAGGAGCGAACTGGCCAGCCCGACGATCGTCGGCCGGGCGGCCAACCCGGTGGTCAGCCCGGCGATCAATCGGGGAACCAGCCCACCCCCGGCAACGGCGGAACTCCCAACGGTGCTCCCGGCGGCCGCCCCGGCAACGGGGATCCGCGCCAGCTTGCGCGGGCATTCGGATTGCGACGGCAAGGCGCCGAGGAGTTGCGGCGCGACCTGGCACAACAGGGAGTGGACGTCCGGGAGCTCGATCGCGCCATTGCGGATCTGCGCCGGCTGGAGTCGGGCCGCGCCTTCGGCAACCCCAAGGGCGTCGAGCAGCTCCAAGCCGCGATCATCGAGGGGCTCAAGACCTGGGAGTTCAAGCTCTGGCGCATCCTGGGCCAGACCGGGGAGGGCCGCCCTGCTCAGGGAGCAGCGGCGCAGGTACCGCCGGAGTACCGCGCGCTGGTGGAGGAGTATTACCGCTCGCTGGCGCGACCCAAGCCGCCCCGGTGATTCTGGTGCGCTAGGGCACCGCATCGCGTTTCTGGGTGATGTCGTTGGCCCAGATCGCGAAGGCAGTGAATCCCACCCCGACCGCGATCGACGCGGCCGTTCGCATCCGATTGACCCGCCATCCTTCGATTCGCAGCGCCTCGGCGAGTGGGACTCTCACCGTCGTCGGGGCAAACAAGTCCCCGACCAAGCCCACCTCGCTGCACCCGGTGGGGTGAGGCCATCCATGGAAACGGGTGATTGCTGAACTCGTTCCCTCCGCCGGTACCTCCTCGGGCAGCTCGATGACGAGCGGGTGGGTTGGAGGGCGACCGCTAGTACCGATAGTGATCTGGCTTGTACGGCCCCTGCTCCTTCACGCCGATGTACTCCGCTTGCTCCTTGGTGAGCTTGGTGAGCTTGACCCCCAGCTTGTCGAGATGGAGCCGGGCCACCTTCTCATCCAAGTGCTTGGGCAGCACATACACCTTCCGCTCGTACTTCGCGTTGTGGACGTGCAGCTCGATCTGCGCCATGACCTGATTGGTGAAGCTCGCCGACATCACGAAGCTCGGGTGCCCTGTGGCACAACCGAGGTTGAGCAGCCGTCCCTCCGCCAGGATCATCACGCTGTGGCCGTCGGGGAATACCCACTCGTCGTACTGCGGCTTGATGTTGATGTGGGTGATTCCCGGCACCTTCTTCAACCCGGCCATGTCGATCTCATTGTCGAAGTGGCCGATGTTTCCGACGATCGCCTTGTCCTTCATCCCCGCCATCTGCTGCGCCGTGATGATGTTGAAGTTGCCGGTCGCGGTGATGAAGATGTCCGCGGTCGAGATCACGTCCTCGAGCGTGGTCACCTGGAAGCCCTCCATCGCCGCCTGCAGCGCGCAGATCGGATCGATCTCGGTGATCACCACCCGCGCCCCCTGGCCCTTGAGGGCCTGAGCGCATCCCTTGCCCACCTCGCCGTAGCCGCACACGACGGCCAGCTTCCCGGAGATCATCACGTCACTGGCGCGGTTGAGCCCGTCGATCACCGAGTGCCGGCACCCGTAGATGTTGTCGAATTTCGACTTGGTGACCGAGTCATTGACGTTGATCGCGGGGAAAAGGAGGGTTCCCGCCCGCATCATCTCGTAGAGCCGGTGCACCCCGGTAGTGGTCTCCTCGGAAACACCACGGATTCCCGCCGCCACGCCGGTCCATCGTCCGGGGTTCTTCTTCTGCTCCCGCTCCAGCAGGCGCAGGATGACGCCCCATTCCTCCGGATCGGTCGCGACGTCGAAGGCCGGGACCATTCCCACCTTCTCGAATTCGGCACCCTTGTGGACGACCAGCGTGGCGTCGCCCCCGTCATCGAGGAGCAGGTTCGGCCCGGCGCCGTCAGGCCACAGCAGCGCCTGTTCGGTGCACCACCAGTACTCCTCCAGCGTTTCGCCCTTCCAGGCAAAGACCGGAGTGCCGCGCGGATCGGCGACCGTCCCCAGCTTCCCGACCACCACTGCGGCGGCGGCGTGATCCTGGGTGGAGAAGATGTTACAGGAAACCCAGCGCACGTCCGCGCCGAGCTCGACCAGCGTCTCGATGAGCACTGCGGTCTGCACGGTCATATGGAGGGAGCCCATGATCCGGGCCCCGGTCAGGGGCTGCTTTCCCTGGTATTCGGCCCGGATGGCCATCAGGCCGGGCATTTCCTGTTCGGCCAGGCGAATCTCCTTCCGGCCGAACTCCGCCAGCGAAAGGTCCTTCACCTTGAAGGCATCCCGTTCGTGATGCGTGGGTGCGCTGATCGTGGTCATCGGTCGAGCTCCATGGGCTAGAACGGCGTCAACGGGCGGCGGGCAACGACCGCCGGCGATCGGTGTTCGTTCATCGGGCTGCCTGCCAGGGCGGTGGCCGCAAACAGCGTCGGCCCTTTCACCTCCGGGTCGGGCGGCAGGGTGACGAACCGCATCGGGCCAAACCCCGCTTCCTCGAGCCAGCCGCGGAGCTCCGACTCGGAGAATCCCAGCCACTGGTGCCCCATCTGCTCCCGATACTCGGGGTGATCGTGGGGCAGCATGTCGACCAGCAGCAGCTTCCCTCCCGGCTTGAGCGTCCGCCGCGCTCCAGTCAGCACCCTTGCCGGATCGCCGGCATGATGGAGTACCAACACCAGGAGCGCCGCGTCGAGCTCGCCCGGCTCGATGGGGAGCGCCTCGAGAGTTCCCTGCCGGAGCTCGACGTTGGCGAGATCGCGGGTGCGCTGCTTGGCGCTCCGCAGCATTGCCGCAGACTCGTCCACCGCAACGACTCGATTCACGAACGGCGCCAGCACCGCGGCGAGGTGACCGGTGCCGCAGCCGAGATCCCCCACCGTCCACCCGGCGTCGAGGAGCCCGAGCAGCGCCAGGAGCTCGGCGCGATCGCCGAAGAGCTCCCTCCGAAGCCGGTCCCACTGCCCCGCCGCGCTGGCGAAGAATCGCTGGGACGTCAGGTGCCGCTCGGCCAGGACGCGCTGCAGCCGCTCGCCGTCGCGATGCGCCGCGGCGGAGCCGGCCACCTCGTCCCGCACCGCGAGCCACAGCCGGCGACTGGCCGGCTCGAGCTCCCGGGCCGGCATCCGATACCAGTTGCTGGTGCCCTCGCTCCGAATAACCACCAAGCCCAGGTCTGCCAACACCTTGAGGTGGCGGCTCACGGTTGACTGGGGGAGCTGGGCGACCGCCTGGACCTCACGCACGGTCAACTCCTGGCGCTCGAGCGCCAGCAGCAGCCGGCCGCGGACGGGGTCCGCGAGGGCGCTCAACCGGTCGAAAACGGCGGGGGCGGTCATTCGTTTAATCCGTTAATCCGGATTTAAGAGTAAACAATACCGGCCTCGCGGTCAAGCGTCCGACGGGGCCGGGGCCGGGGAGGGATGGTGGGAGGGCGTCTGTGCGTCCCGCGCCCGACCGGGTCGTCCTGATAGTGCGCGACGACGGCAGGGGCGCCCAGCCCGGAAAGGAATAGATTCCAGTACCTATGCGGATCTTTCTCTCGATGACCCTGGTGGCAGCCGTGCTTGCCACCCCCCGCCTCGCGGCCCAGGAGCACCCCAAGCCGGTCGAGAAGGCCAAGGCGGAGACCAAGCCGTCGGTGGACTTCTCCAAGCTCAAGTTCATGGAGGGTTGCTGGGCAGGCCACATCGACAAGGACCGGGACGTCGAGGAACTCTGGTCGACGCCGTCGGAGAATCTCTTCCTTTCCTTTACCCGCTACCTGACCAAGGGGAAGGCGACGGGGTACGAGTTCTCACGAATCCAGGCTACCGATTCAGGGGTGGTCTTTGCCGCGTCGAGCGACGGCAAACCCGAGGATGTCTACCGGATGACCAAGCTGGTGGACGAGTACGTGCTCTTCGAGAATCCCAAGAGGACGTTTCCGCAGCGGATCATGTACCGGATGGCGTCGGACGGGGCTTTGATTCCCCGCAACGAGGGGGAGGGGCCGAGCGTGGAGGTTCGCTTCCACCGGGTGAAGTGCCCCGGAGCGGACGTAAAGCTCAGGCCGTAGGCTGGTCCGGGGAGGAATCCGGCCGTGCGGCCGGACGCTTGCGGAGCGAATCGCGCAGGCGCCGGGTCTGCTGGAGAATCGAATCCAGATTGACCCGCAACGGGCCTTCGGCAATTCGGTGACCATCGAGCCACCCCACGATGTCCGACGCGACCCCGGCGGCGAGGACTGGTGCCGTCGCCCGAGGGCCGGACCGCCGGAATGACCGGTCGAGCCGCTCATCCCTCACCGCGTGCAACACCACCACCAGCTGCACGTTGTTCCCGCGGCTTTCCAGGCTTCCTTCCACCACCGCATCGGCGGACATCTTGATGCCCAGGGAGTGAGGGTCGGAGAATCCGCGCCCCGCCTCGCGGACGCGGTCTCCCACGAAGATGCGGGTGCTGTCTCGGCGGCCGAGGATCCGCCCCAGCGAATCGGTGAGCGTCTTCGCCAGATCGCCCAAACTCCCGTCCGGACTCGCGTCCGCCACGTCCTTGACGACCACTCGGGTGGTACCGCGTCTCAGATCGCCGATCAGCGGTCCGGGCATCCCGATGCCTGGAACGATGGGGACGATCCCCGGTCCGACCCGGATCGATTCGGGGTGAAATCCTCGCCGATTGGTGGCCAGCATCTTGATCACCGAGTCGGTGACCGACCGTTCCACGTCGATGCGGATCGAGTCGAACTCCTTCTGAGACAATGCGACGACCGGCGCCGCCTTCCGCTGGGTCAGCCGCCGCGCGACCGCGGCGGCGATGGCCTCGGAGTCGGCCCGGGTGAGCGCGGTCGCGGCGGGGACCGCCGCGGGACTCGGCGGGATGGCGGTGTCCCTGGGGGCAGATGCCACAACCGCCGCGGTCTTCCCCCATCGGGCGTAGGCGCCGGCGGCGGCGAGCGTACCGACGATCACGAGTCCTCCGATCAGGATCCCGCGACGGCCGGCCGGGCGCACGGCGTCGATCCGGCGCGTCCGGGTGATGGACCGCATGCCGGACCCGGTGATCCGCAGATCCCCCAGGACCTTGAGCAGGTCGTCGGCTGA
>JBGPVQ010000199.1:0-5757 GCA_041491785.1 Gemmatimonadota bacterium
GCTCGGTGTCCTGGGCCAGCCCGTACTGGGCCAGCTTCCTCGGGTTGGCCCCGAAGGTGTTGGTCTCGATGGCTTCCGCCCCGGCCCGCACGTACTCCCGGTGGATATCCCGGATGAGATCCGGCTGCCGGAGGTTGAGCTCGTCATAGCAGACGTTGAGGAACACGCCCTTGCCGTACAGCATGGTGCCCATGGCGCCATCGAAGACGTGGGTGCGGCCGTCGGCGATCAGCTCGCGCAGCGTCGGCATGTCAGCGCTCGTATCCGAGGTTGGGGGCCAGCCAGCGTTCCACCTCGGCCACCGGCATTTCCTTGCGCCGGGCGTAGTCCTCCACCTGGTCGCGGCCGATCTTGCCGACGCCGAAGTACCGGGCCTCGGGGTGCCAGAAATACCATCCGCTCACGGCGGCGGTCGGCAGCATCGCGAAGTTCTCGGTGAGACGGATCCCGGCGACCGCTTCGGCGTCGAGCAGGTCGAAGAGGGTCCGCTTCTCGGTGTGGTCGGGGCAGGCGGGGTAGCCCGGCGCGGGCCGGATGCCCTGATACTCCTCGCGAAGCAATTGCTCGTTGGCCAGCGCCTCGGTGGGCGCATACCCCCAGAGCTCCCGGCGCACCAGCTCGTGCATCCGCTCGGCGAACGCCTCCGCCAGCCGGTCCGCCAGCGCCTTGGCGAGAATTGCCGCGTAGTCGTCGTGGGCCGCCTGGAACGACGCTACCAGGCCATCGAGGCCGTGCCCGGTGGTCACCGCGAAGGCACCGAGGTAGTCGGCGCGGCCCGCGTCGCGCGGGGCCACGTAGTCGGCCAGCGCGAGGTTGGCCCGCCCCGCCGCCTTGGCCATCTGCTGCCGGAGCGTGTGCACCACCGCCCGGACCGCCCCGCGTGAGTTGTCGGTGTAGAGCTCGATGTCGTCCCCCACCGCGTTGGCGGGCCAGAAGCCCACGACCGCCTTCGCCGTGAGGAGCCGCCCCTCGAGAATTCGCCGCAACAGGTCCCGGGCATCCTGGAACAGCGCACCGGCCGCCTTTGCCGTGGCAGGGTCGGTGAGAATACCCGGGTAGTGCCCGGGCAGCTCCCAGGTTTGAAAGAAGGGTGTCCAGTCGATCCGCTCGATCAGCGGCTCGAGCGGGAAATCCGCAAACCCGCGGGTACCCAGGAAGGAAGGACGGGGCGCCGCCGCCGCCGCCGCGGGAATGAATCGGCCGGCCCGGGCCTCCGCGAGGGTGCCGAGCCGGTCGCCGGCGCCGCGTGCCGCGCGGCTGCGGCGGACCTCGGTGTACTCCCGGCTGATCGAGGCCACGAAGCCGTCCTTGAGGGTGTCGCTGAGCAGGCTGCCCGCAACGCCCACCGCACGGGACGCATCGAGCACGTGCACGACGGGGCCCTCGTACTTGGGCGCGATCTTCACCGCGGTGTGCGCCTTGGACGTGGTGGCGCCGCCGATCAGCAGCGGGAGGGTGAAGCCGTCCCGGGTCATCTCCTCGGCCACGTAGCACATCTCTTCGAGGGACGGCGTGATCAGGCCGGAAAGCCCGATGATGTCCACGCGCTCGTGCCGGGCGGTCTCGAGGATCTTCGCGCACGGCACCATCACCCCGAGATCGATGACGTCGTAGTTGTTGCACTGGAGGACGACGCCCACAATGTTCTTCCCGATGTCGTGGACGTCGCCCTTGACGGTGGCGAGGAGCACTTTGCCCTTGGCCCGCGGGGTGGCCGAGGCCTCTTTCTCCGCTTCGAGATAGGGCACCAGGTAGGCCACCGCCTTCTTCATGACCCGGGCGCTCTTGACCACCTGGGGAAGGAACATCTTCCCGCTGCCGAAGAGATCGCCGACCACGTTCATTCCGTCCATCAGCGGTCCTTCGATCACGTTGATGGGACGGCCGAGCTCCTGCCGGGCCGCTTCGGTGTCCTCCACCACGAAGGTGTCGATGCCCTCGACCAGGGCCCGGACCAGCCGCTCGCGCACCGGCAGGTGGCGCCACGCGGGATCCTCGGACACCACCGTGGCGCGCCCTTTCACCGAGTCCGCCACGGCGAGCAACCGCTCGGTCGCATCCCGGCGCCGGTTGAGCACGACGTCCTCGACCCGCTCGAGCAGGTCGGCCGGAATGTCGTCGTAGATGGGAAGCGCTCCGGCGTTGACGATCCCCATATCCATCCCGCTCTGCACCGCGTGGTAGAGGAAGGCGGCGTGCATGGCTTCACGAATGCCGTCGTTCCCGCGGAACGAGAAGGAGAGGTTGCTCAGGCCGCCGCTCACGTGGGCGTGCGGGAGGGAGGCCTTGATGCGCCGGGTGGCTTCGAGGTAGGCCAGGCCGTACCCGTCGTGCGCCTCGATCCCGGTGGCGACGGCAAAGATGTTCGGATCGAGGATGATGTCTTCGGGCAGGAATCCCGCTCGGTCGATGAGCAGCCGGTAGGCGCGCTCCGCGATCGCCACCTTGCGGTCCGCGGTGTCGGCCTGGCCCTGTTCGTCGAAGGCCATCACGATCACGGCCGCGCCGTAGCGCCGAACCAGCGCCGCCTGACGGAGAAACTCCGCTTCGCCCTCCTTCAGCGAGATCGAGTTCACCACGCCCTTTCCCTGCACGCACTTGAGCCCGGCCTCGATGATCGACCATTTGGAGGAATCCACCACGATGGGCACCTTGCTGATATCCGGCTCCGAGGCGATCAGCCGGAGGAAGGTGGTCATCGCCCGCTCCGAGTCGAGCATCCCCTCGTCCATGTTGACATCGAGCATCTGGGCGCCGCTCTCCACCTGCTGGCGCGCGACCTCGAGGGCGGCGTCGAGCTTCCCGTCCAGGATCAGCTTGGCGAAGCGGCGCGATCCGGTGACGTTGGTGCGCTCCCCGATATTGACGAAGAGGGTGTCGGGACCCACCGTGAGCGGCTCGAGGCCGGACAGCCGGAGCCGCTGGGGGATTACCGGGCGCTTCCGCGGGGCCACCCCCTGAACCGCCTCGGCGATGGCGCGGATGTGTGCCGGGGTAGTGCCGCAACAGCCCCCGACGATGTTGAGGAAACCGTGATCGGCGAATCCGCGGAGCACCGTGGCCATCGTCTCCGGAGTCTCGTCGTAGCCGCCGAATTCGTTGGGAAGCCCGGCGTTCGGATGGGTGCTCACGTAGACCGGCGCCACCCGCGACAGCTCCTGCACGTAGGGCCGGAGGGTCGCGGCGCCGAGGGCGCAGTTCAGTCCCACGCTCAGTGGCCGCGCGTGCATGACCGAGTGCCAGAACGCTTCGGCGGTCTGGCCGGAGAGCGTCCTTCCGCTCTGGTCGGTGATGGTTCCCGAGATCATGACCGGTAGCCGCAGTCCCGCGGAGGCGAAGTACCCCTCGATGGCGAAGATCGCGGCCTTGGCGTTGAGGGTATCGAAGATGGTTTCGACCAGCAGCAGATCCGCGCCGCCCTCCACCAGCCCTCGGACCGCCTCGCCATAGGCATGCACCAGCTGGTCGAAGGTGACGCTCCGGAAGGCCGGGTCGTTGACGTCGGGGGAGAGCGACGCGGTACGAGTCGTGGGTCCCAGCGCGCCCGCGACGAAGCGCGGGCGGGCCGGATTGCGCGCCTCGAAAGCATCGGCCGCGCGCCGCGCCAGGGTGGCGGCCGTCCGGTTCAGCTCGCCGGCCAGCGCCTCCATCCGGTAATCCGCCATCGAGATCGCATTCGAATTGAACGAATTCGTTTCGATGATGTCGGCGCCCGCCTCGAGGTATTCCCGGTGAATTCCCTCGATCAGATCGGGTCGGGTCAGGCAGAGGAGGTCGTTATTGCCCTTCAGATCCGCCGGCCACTCGGCAAAGCGGGTTCCCCGGTAGTCGGCCTCGGAGAGACGATGGCCCTGAATCATCGTCCCCATCGCTCCGTCGAGCACGAGAATCCGTTCGCCCAGAAGCGCCTCGAGGCGGGTCAGGCGGGCGGTTCGCCGCTCGGTGGAAAGGGGGACGCTCACGCCGACCTCCGAAACATCAAACCCGGGGCTAAAACGGCCCCGGGCGGCGTTTTAGCGTTTGTTTAACGTGGCCGCAAGCTAGCGCAAATCGCCACGATCGATTGTCCCGGTCCCTCAATCCTAGTGCCGGCGGAGCGCCCACGCAAAGGCGCTCACCCATCGCTCTCGCCGACGCCCAGACGAAGCCGGGCTAAGGCAACATCGATGCCGGCAACCGCCACCAGCTTGCGGCGCCCGCGCTCTCCTGCCACCACGCTCACGCTGCTCCGGGGCACCAGCAGGATCCCGGCGAGGAATTCCGCCAGCTCCGCATTCGCCGCTCCGTCGATCGGGGGCGCGGCGATCCGGACCTTGAGAGCATCCCCGTGCATTCCAGCGAGCTCAGTCCGGGAGGCGCGGGGTTGGATATGCAGCGTCAGGCGCACGCCATCCCCGAATGCTTCGACCGGCCTCATTGGAGAACGCCGAGCAGGACGCTGCGCAGGAGCAGGAGCAACAGGTATGCGACGAAGGGACTCAGGTCGAGGAGGCCCATCGGCGGAAGCCGCCGCCGGAGGGGCTCGATGATCCAGTCGGTGAGCAGGTAGAAGGGCCGCATCCAGCGGGAATACCGCCCCAGACCGAGCCAGGAGGCGATCACCCGGACAATGATCGCTCCCATGAGGAGGGAGCTCCCAGCGCCGACCCCCAAGCGGAGCCACTCCACGGGACGGGCACCCCGCATGGCCGCGATGAGCTCGATGGAGCCCGCCGCCCAGCCCGCCAGGCTCATGGTGAGCAGTCCGGCGACCGCGACGATCCCCAGCAGCCAGAGCGGCGCGTCCTGCGGGTTCGCGCCCGCGGACAGGAGCCGCCGCTCGACCGGCCTGAGCACCGGATCGCTGGCGCGCCGGACGGCGCGCGGCCACCACCCGAACGGGGCAAGGATCCCCCGGCGGACCGCGCTATGGGTGAGCAGGACGACCAGCGCGCTCGCGAAGGCGAGCAACGCCAGGCCGCGAACTACCAGTTCGACTGAATTGGTCAGGGCGTGATGCGCTTCTCGAGGAGGTACCAGGAGCGGCCGCCGACATATCCATCGCGGCGCATGACGCGGTGCCAGCCGATCGCCTCGAGGAGACCTTCCTCCGCGGCGTGGTCGGTCCAGAACTCGAGCAGGTGGGCGCCCTGCTCGACGGCGCGCTGTTCAAATGCGGCCAGGAGCCGGTGGGCGTGGCCTCGGCCCCTTTCCTGCGGAAGCACGCCGACTTCGATGACTTGCGCCACTCCGCCACGGAACGACCAGCGCAGGCCGCCGATCCAGTCACCGATCTCGTCCGCGAGGACCAGGTGACGCTCGTCGGGCGAGTCATCCCCCTCGCCGGAGCCAAACCGGTCGCTGAGGTCGCTCAGCCAGGCGGCGAACTCCTCCCCTTCGTCCATCTCGCGGATGGTCAGCTGGCGATCGTCCTGGACCATGGCCTCCTCAATACGACTGGTTTCTTCCGGGTCGCAACGCATAGGACGTGCCGCCTACTTAACCCTGCACGTCCGCTGGACCGGCGCCACGTTTCCGCAGGCGATCGTGGCGTCCATCCCGGCCGCAAGCGGGCCGCAGGCCGTCGTTTGCGCACTCTGGGCGGCCTCCTTTTCCGATGCGGCGGTCGCCGTGGCGCAATTCCGGCCACTGCCAAAAGCGACACAGACATCGCACTCGACCCGCTGGGCGGACAATGTTGTCCACGCCAGAAAGGCCACGAAGCCCAAAACCGCAACGAGGACGAGCAGCTTGCGCGCTCGGGCCATGAGTCTCTCC
>JBGPVQ010000200.1:0-5750 GCA_041491785.1 Gemmatimonadota bacterium
CTGGCGATCTACGATGAGACCAGCCAGGAGTTGGAGGTGGTGGCCGGCCTCCATATCGGGGTAGACTCGGCCGGAACCCGCCTCGCCCTCGGCGAGGGGGCGATGGGCCATGTTGCGGTGACGCGAGAGCCGATCTGCATCGACGAATACCACGCGTGGCTCGGGCGATCGACCAAGTACTCCAGCATCGAGGTCCACTCCGTCATGGCCGCCCCGCTGCTGATCGGTCAGCGTCTGGTCGGCGCCTTCGCCTGCCTGCACGACGACCCGGCCCGCCGGTTCGGGCCCGACGACCTCCGGCTCCTCAATCTCTTCACTCCGCAGGCGGCGATCGCGATCGAGAACGCGCGGCTCTACACCGCCGCCCAGCGGCAGAAGCAGTATTTCGAGGATCTGGTCCTCAACAGTCCGGTGGCGATCGTGACGCTGGATACCCGGCACGACATCGTCTCCTGCAACCCCGCCTTCGAGCAGCTCTACGGCTACGAGCAGACGGAGGTGATCGGGCGCAACCTCGACGACCTGATCTCCACCGAAACCACCCGCTCCGAGGCCATCGCAATCACCCAGCACGTGCTGCGGCAGGGTGCGATGCGAAGTCTCGGACGCCGGCGCCGCAAGGACGGCAGCGTGGTGGACGTCGAGGTGCTGGGGGTCCCGGTGCTGGTGGAGGGGAAGCTGGTGGGCCTGATGGGGCTCTACCACGACATCTCGGAGCTCACCCGCGCCCGGCAGGCGGCGGAGGAGGCCAACAGCGCCAAGAGCCAGTTTCTCGCCAACATGAGTCATGAGCTCCGCACCCCGCTCAACGCCATCATCGGCTACAGCGAGATGCTGGAGGAGGAGGTGACCGACATCGGTCACCCCGAGCTCGCCCCCGATCTCCAGAAGGTCCGTTCGGCTGGGCGCCACCTCCTCGCGCTCATCAACGACATCCTCGACCTCTCGAAGATCGAGGCGGGAAAGACCGAACTCTACCTGGAGGACTTCGACGTCGGCCAGATGCTGAGCGATGTCGCGATGACCATCCGCCCCCTGGTGGAGAAGAACGCCAATCGGCTCGAGCTCCGCGCGGCCGCCCTGGGGGCAATGCACGCCGATCTCACCAAGGTCCGGCAGATGCTCCTCAACCTCCTCTCGAATGCGTGCAAATTCACCGAGCGGGGAACCATCACCCTGGCGGTAGAGCGAATTCGCGAGGAGAGCGGAGCGGACCGGATCGAATTCCGGATCTCCGATTCGGGCATCGGCATGACGCCGGCCCAGATGGCCAAGTTGTTCGAGGCCTTCTCTCAGGCGGAAGCCAGCACCAGCCGCCGGTACGGTGGCACCGGGCTCGGCCTGGCGATCACCAAACGGTTCGCGCAGATGATGGGGGGCGACGTGGCGGTCGAGAGCGAGCCCGGGAAGGGCTCCACTTTCACCATCCACCTGCTGGCTCGAGCCGCCGCGCCGGCGGCGGCGTCCGGGCCGTCGGTAGCACCGGACGCATCCGCGCCGCACCGTGCCGGAACCATTCTGGTGATCGACGACAACGCGGAGGCCAGGGATCTGGTCCGGCGCCTGCTCAAGGCCGAAGGATTCGGGGTGGCCGAGGCCTCAAGCGGCGAAGCGGGTCTGGCCATGGCCCGCGAGGTCCGGCCCGACGCGATCACCCTGGACGTCCTGATGCCGGGGATGGACGGGTGGGCGGTGCTGTCGGCACTCAAGGCGGACCCGGCAGTGGCCGAGATTCCGGTCATCATGCTCACGATCCTCGAAAACCGGAACCTCGGGCTCGCACTCGGGGCGTCCGAATACATGTCCAAGCCGATCGATCGGGAGCGGCTCCGCAGCTTGCTGGGGAAGTACCGCCGCGATGGGGCCCGCGAGGTGCTCCTGGTCGAGGATGATCGGGATACCCGCGAGCTGCTTCGGCGTCACTTGGAGAGCGAGGGCTGGACGGTGCAGGAGGCGGAGAACGGGCGGGCGGGGCTCGAGGCCCTCGAGCGCCGGCGGCCGGCGCTGGTGCTCCTCGACCTGATGATGCCCGTCATGGACGGCTGGCAGTTCGCCGCCGAGCTCCGCCGGCATGAGGCGTGGCACAGCATTCCCATCGTCGTGCTCACCGCGAAGGACCTCACCGCCGAGGATCGCCGCATGCTCGATGGCGACGTCCAGGCGCTGCTCCGCAAGGGCGCCGTCAGCCCCGATGAGCTGCTCCGTGAGATTCGCCACGTCATGGGTCCCTCGGGCACCGAGCCCGCGCACGCGAGGTAGCGTATGCCCAAGATCCTGTTGGTGGAGGACAACGAGCTCAATCGCGACATGTTGTCGCGGCGGCTGCAACGGAAGGGCTACGAAGTGGCCCTGGCGATGGACGGCCCCCAGGGAGTCGAGATGGCCCTGAACGGCGGCTATGACCTGATCTTGATGGATATGAGCCTGCCCGAGCTCGACGGATGGGAAGCGACCCGCCGGGTCCGTGAGGCCCCGCAGGGCAAGCAGGTCCCCATCATCGCCCTGACGGCCCACGCAATGTCGGGTGACCGGGAGAAGGCGATGGCGGCCGGCTGCGACGACTACGACACCAAACCGGTCGAGCTGGAGCGCCTGCTCGGCAAGATCGAGGCCCTGCTCGCGAGGAACGGGTGAGCGGGCTCTCCACCCCGGAAGCGGTGGCCGAGCTCCGACACGAGCTGCGCACGCCACTCAACCTGATCATCGGTTACTGCGAAATGCTGTTGGAGGACGCGACCGATCTTCAACAGCGGGAGATGCTCGAGCAGGCCCTGCAGGCCGGGCGCGACGTGCTGGATCGGGTCAACGGCGGGCTCGCCTCTTCGAGAAACGAGATCAGCGAGCCGGAGATCGCCGCGCTGATCGAGTCCCTGCGCGAGCCGCAGGGCCGGATCGTAGCCGCCACGGCGGCGCTCCTCACCCCGGCCGGCGGGGCGCTCGACCCGCAGTTCGAACGGGACGTGCGCCGGATCCGAAGCTCCGCGGAGCGGCTTCTTACCGTCGAGGTCACGCAGGCCGCGGGCGCCAACCGCGTCGCGATCACCGTCGAGTACCCGACCCATGACGCCGGCGCCACGGTGCCACCGGCGCAACCGGCGCACATCCTAGTCGTGGACGACCTCGAGGACAATCGCTCGGTGCTCGAGCGACGCCTCCGGCGCCAAGGGCACACCGTCGCCTGCGCGAGCGGAGGCCACGCCGCGCTGGAGATGCTCCGCCGGGAGCGTTTCGACCTCGTCCTCCTCGACGTGCTGATGCCCGACCTCGACGGCCTCGCGGTCCTCGAGCGTCTCAAGGGCGATGCCGCCACCCGGGACATCCCCGTCATCATGATCTCCGCGCTCGATGACGTGGCGAGCGTCGTGCGGTGCATCGAACGGGGCGCCGAGGACCACCTCTCCAAGCCCTTCGACCCGGTGCTGCTCCGCGCGCGGATCAGCGCCTGCCTTGAAAAGAAGCGGCTCCGCGATATCGAGCTCGAGTATCTCCGGGAGGTCGGCCATGTGATCCAGGCGGCCACGGCGGTCGAGGCGGGGAGCTACGAGACCGGTGCCCTCGCCCAGGTCGGGCAGCGGGGGGACGAGCTGGGCCGCCTGGCCCGGGTCTTCGATACGATGGCGAACCAGGTTCGGGCGCGGGAAACCCGGCTCCGAGAGCAGGTCGAGGCGCTCCGGAAAGAGATCGAGGGGGCCAAGCAGACCACCCGCCAGGCCACCCCACCCGAAGCGCCCAATCTGCCGACCGGGCAGGTCTTCGCCGGCCGGTACGAGATCCTCGAGGAAATCGGCCGGGGGGGCATGGGGATGGTGTATCGCGCGCATGATCGGGAGCTCGATGAGCAGATCGCGGTCAAGACCCTGCGGCCGGAGCTGGTCCAGGATCCGTCGCTGGTGGAGCGATTCAAGACCGAGATCCGGCTGGCGCGCCACATCTCCGACAAGCGGGTGGTCCGCACCCACGACTTCGGTGAGTCGGACGGAGTGTGTTATCTCACCATGGAATACGTCGAGGGAATCACGGTCCGCGAGCTGCTCGACACCCGCGGACGATTGGGCGTGGCGCCCACCCTGGCGATCGCCACGCAGCTGGCGCAGTCGCTGGTCGCGGCGCACGAACAAGGCGTCATCCACCGCGACATCAAGCCGCAGAACCTCCTGCTCGATGCCGACGGAATGCTCAAGGTGATGGACTTCGGCGTTGCGAGGCTCGCCGCCAATCCGAGCGGGCTGACGGAAGTGGGGATGCTGGTGGGAACGCCGGCCTACATGGCCCCCGAGCAGATGCTTTCGGAAACGTTCGACGCGCGGATCGACCTCTATGCCGTCGGCGTGGTGCTGTACGAGTGCCTCACCGGCCGGCTCCCCTTCGAGGCGAGCAGCGCCGTGGCACTCATCGCGAAGCTGCTCCGGGAGGAGCCGCCGCCTCCGACCGCCCTCAACCCGGAGATTCCCCCCGCCGTCGCCGCCCTGGTGCTCCGCTTGCTCGAGAAGGAGCCCGACCAGCGCCCGGCCAACGCCGAGGAGCTGGTGCAGCTCCTCTCCCGCTTGGCCTAGCGCGGGCTTCCGAGCTCAGCGCACCGTCGCCCGGAAGGCCGCGGTTTCCACCACTCCGTGGCGCCGAATTTCCACCCAGATCCGGTAGTTCCCGCGGTCGGGGAATGCGTAGGGGAAGCTGATCCGGCCCTCCAGCGCCATTGGGTGCCCCGGGAGCGGCCCGAGCGCTCCGTTGTCGGTGAGCCGCCGGCCCAGCGTTCCGCGCGCGGTATCCGAAGCGAGCCGCTCCCGCAGCACCACCTGCGCCGACGCGGACACCGTCCCCATGGGGTGGAGGTGGACGTACACCCGCCCGTCCTCGCGCATCACCACCGCGTGGCCGCTCATGCCCAGGTACGGCTCGACCGCTCCGATGGATCCGTCGGATTCGCGCACCGTGAAGTTGAGCGCCCCCGGGTCGTCGACGGCCAGGCCGGGCAGACGTCGCTCCCACACCAGCGTGGCGCCGCCGGCGAGGGGCGCCACGCTGTCCACCGTGGGGCCGGTGAACCACGCATCGTCGGGATCCCGCGAGGTGGCGGCGGGCGCCGGCGCCGGAAGGTCCACGGTCGCGGTCAGCGTCCGGGCAAAGCCGCTCTCGTGGGTGACATCCGCGAACACCCGGTACCGCCCGGCGGGGAGTGGCGGCAGCGGCGCCTCGAACCGGACCGAATCGAGAGAAACCGGGTGGAGGTGCCCGAAGGCTCCCGCGTCGCTCGCGCGCACCAGGAAGAGGTGCATGAGCTTTCCGTGGTCGGGAATGAGCGGCGAGGCGGCGCGCTCCTCCCAACTGCGGCCCTGCCAGCCGGAGTCGGCGATGGTGAAGCGGAGCAGATTTCCGCCGTCCTGCCGCGCCACCAGGGCTGCGGCCGCCCAGCCCCGGTCCAGTCCCCGGCGATAATCTCGGTCCACCGCGTCCCACCAGCGCTCCCCGCCGGCCAGGAGGAGCAGAACGAAGACGCCGCCACCCCCCATCGCGAACCGGGCGCGGCGGCGCCGAGCGGGGTCGGGGGTCTCCCCGGGAGGGAGGACGCTCTCCCGCACTGCGGCGCCGATGATGGTGACCGCGCCCACGAAGAGGAACACGCCGAAGCCGGCGAGAAGCCATCCCAGCCGACGGTCCATGTCGAGCACCCGCGTGGCCACCGCCGAGAGGGGAACGATCGCGGTGCCCTGGCCGCGCGAGCCCGTGACCGTAATCCGCACGCTGTAGGAGCC
>JBGPVQ010000201.1:0-5718 GCA_041491785.1 Gemmatimonadota bacterium
GGAGGAGCCGTACCCGGCGATGCGACGCAGCGCGGCCGGGTCTTTCGGCGTGGAGCGGGTCGATCCGGCATAGAGGAACGCGTCGGCTGCTACCAGCTCGCCCAGGTTGGCTTCGGAGGAGACGCGGAAGTCGCCGAACCGGGTGTTCTCCGGATACCCGCCGTACGAGCCCAGCCGGGGCAGCCGGTGCATCGCCTCGGCGGCAATGATGGCGCTCATGGCCTTGCGCGGGGTGTACCCGAGGCTCAGGTAGTGGGTCTGCCAGCCCAAGTTGCGCGACGCGGTCGCCTGCATGTCGTAGGCGAACATGAGGGCGGCCTGCGCGCCCACGGCTCGCATCGTCCGAGCCATGGCTGGATACATCGTGCCGGTGCGCAGGTCGGGGCTGTCGAATTCGTAGACGATCCGCGGCATCCGGGCCAGCTCGGGGCGCAGCATGTCGGGAAAGGCGTCGGCGGTGCGGAGGTAGTTGCCTTCCAGCTCGTGGCCTGAGTTGAGGCCGGTGGGATACCAGCCGAAGGTCACACCCTGCGCCCGGCTACGCCCGATCGCTTCGCCGATTCGGAAGTCCTGACTCACGTTGTAGAAGACCAGCTTGGTGCAGCCGGTGCTGCGCACTGCGTCGGTGAGGGCGTTGATGTAGCGGATCGAGCCCTCAAGATCCTCGGGGTGATGCCACGGTTCGTTCACCAGCTCGATGAAGAGGATGGCGGGCTCGTCCTTGAGCGCCGTGCCGGTGTACCGATTCACGTGAGTCAGGATCTGCCGCAGGTAATTCACCTGGGCCGCAATGGCGGCCGGGTCGGTGCCCATCTTGCCCCTGCCGAAGTGCCGGCCGAAGCCCGGCGCCGAGGTGTCCGAGAGCGCGTCCGGCCAATTGGAGCCATAGAGCTGGATGGGGCTGAACAACATGTAGATCCCGCGCTCGCGGGCCCGGGCAATGAGGTAGTCCTGCAGGTCGAGATGGTCGTTGGCGATCAGGTTGCCGGCGCTGTCGGAGGCCTCCCAGTCGCCCCAGAAGGTCAGCCGCAGGCCGTCCCAGCCCATGCGGGCGAACTGCGCCATGTCTTCGTCGATCATCTTCTTGCGATCGGCATGGAGGTAGCCGGCTGCCCGGTAATCCGACGCGGTGGGCAGCACGTAGTTGGCGCCGAAGAGCGCGACCTCCTGGCGGTCGTCCCGCCAGCGCACCACCCCCGCGCTGTCGAGATAAACCGCGCGGCTCGCGGAGGCGGGCGCGGCGCGCTGCGCCTGCGCCGGGAGCGAGGCCGAGAGCAGGATGAGGAGGCAGAGCAATGCACGCATGGGGTTTCCTTACCGCGCCGGTGGGACCGCCTCGGCTGCCCTACCTCGCAACACCGGCACGCTGAGGCTCGCCGGGGCCAGACCCTCCGCGCTGACGGTGAGGTGCAGCAGCCCCGGTTGCGCCGCGCGCAGGATCGCCAGTCCGCGGCCGTTGAAAGCGTGCCGGCGGTCGGAGTGGTAGGGGTCGTGGTCCCGGTGGTCGGCGTTGTCGAGCGCCAAGAGGCTTCCGCCGGTCACCGCGACCTGCACGAGGTGGTGGGCGTCAGGGACGACCGTGCCGGCCGAATCCACGATCTCGATGGTCACCTGGGCCACCTCCCCCGGATCGGCGGTGAGAGTGTCGCGGTCCACCGAGAGGCGGATGGCCGCCGGCGCGCCTGCGGTGCGCACGCTGGCGACGCAGGCCCCCTCGCCGTTCCGACGCCTCCCGAGGGCCCTCAGCTCGCCGGGCTCGTAGGGAACATCCCAGCTCAGATGCAGGTCGCCGGTCGTGGCGTTGACGACCGGCAGCGCGTAGCTGTTCCAGCCCCCCGAGGTGCCCTGCGCCGGGAACTCGAGGCGTTTCTCGCCCAGGGAGCGGCCGTTGAGGAACAGCTCCACGCTGTTGCAGTTGGTGTACGCCAGCACCGGGATCACCTGGCCCTCCCGCCCCGACCAGTTCCAGTGCGGGAAGAGGTGGAGCACCGGCCGATCGGTCCACAGGCTCTGATACAGGTAGTACGCATCCTTGGGGTGACCGATGATGTCCATGGCCCCGGAGGCAAACCCCTTGAAGGGCCAGGAGCTCTCGCCCAGGTAGTCGACCCCGGTCCACATGAAGTTGCCCGCGAAGTAGTCGTGCAGGGTGACCCACTTCCAGAGCCGCTCGGCCTGGATCATCCCGCTGATGTAGTTGGGCCGCACGACCGCCGGATCATTCCCCAGCGAGTAGCGCTCGTCGAAGCTCTGAAAGATGGAGCCGCTTTCAGTACCGATCATTTTCCACTCGGGGTGGTCGTGCCGGTCCTGGTCGGCGAAGACCTCCCGGCGCTCGTGCCAGCGGTCCACGTAGTTGTAACCGACGACGTCCAGGGCGTTGAGGAAGGCCGGCGTGGCGGCGCCATCGTCGGCGGCGATGTGGTCGTTGCCGGTGGTGACCGGCCGGGTCGGGTCCTCGCGATGGAAAATGTCGATCAGCCGTTGCAGCACCCGCGCCCCGCCCGGCGCGGCCTGCTCGCCGATCTCGTTGCCGGCGCTCCAGAGGACGATCGAGGGGTGGTTGCGGTCGCGGTGGACGAAGTCGGTGACGTCGCGCTCGGACCACTCGGCGAAGTACTTGTGATAGCCCTCGGGCACCTTGCCGAAGGTCCATTCGTCGAAGGCCTCCGCCATCACCAGGAAGCCCAGCCGGTCGCACAGGTCGAGGAACTCGGGTGCCGGCGGGTTGTGCGAGGTGCGGATGGCGTTCACACCCATGGCCTTGAGCAGCTCCAGCCGGCGCTGCCACACCCGCTCCGGCACCGCCGCACCGAGCGCGCCCCCGTCGTGGTGCAGGTTGACGCCCTTCATCTTGACCCGGCGGCCGTTCAGCAGGAAACCTCGATCCTTGTCGTAAGAAATGCTGCGGATGCCGAACGCCGTGGTGGTCACGTCGGCGGCGTGCGCGCCGTCCAGCACCTCCGAGCGCAGGGCGTACAGGTGCGGCGCATTCACGGACCACAGCTCGGGCGACGCGATCTGCATCCGCTGCTCGAGTGCCACCGATTGCCGGGTGGCTAGCGCGAAGGGGGTTTCGGTGCGCGCGACCTCCCGGCCGGTGCCATCGAGCACCACGGAGCGGAGCACGCCCTGGCGCGGGGTGCCATGGTCGTTCTCGACGCGGGTGCCGACCACCACCGTAGCACCGGCGGAGTCGGCGCGCGGGGTGGTCACCGAGGTGCCCCAGTGGCCCACGTGCAACGGGTCGACCAGGGTCAGCCAGACGTGCCGGTAGATGCCGCTGCCGGTGTACCAGCGGGAGTTTGGCTGCAGCGAGTTGTCGACCCGCACGGCGACCACATTCACGCCCGGCACCAGATGCTTCGTGATGTCGTAGGCAAAGCTTACGTAGCCGTAGGGGCGCCGGCCCAGGTGAACGCCATTGATCCAGACGTCGCTGTTCATGTAGACGCCGTCGAACTCCAGCGACGCTTCCTGGCCCCGCGAGCCGGCGGGCAGCCGGAACGCCTTGCGGTACCAGCCGAGCCCCGAGGGGAAGTAGCCCACCCGCCCGCCGCCCGGGGCGTCCTGACTCGGCGTCCCCTCGATGCTCCAGTCGTGCGGCAGGTCCAGGCTGCGCCACCGGCGGTCGTCGAATCCCGGTCGCTCGGCGCCCGCCGGGTCGCCAAGGGTGAAGTGCCAGCCCGGGTCCATGGACAGGCGCTGCCGCTGGGCGGCGGCCGGACCGGCCGCCATCGTCAACGTGGCCAGCGCGAGAACGATTACATTGGCCGACATAAAATCCCTTCCATCCGGGAGTGACGCAGATGTGGAATCGCCCAGCCGCGGTGGCGGCGTGCCTCTGGTTGGCGGCCGGGTACCCGGCGGTTGCCCGGCCAGCACGTGCGCCCGCCCCGGCGCCGGATACCTCCTGGGCCGCCCGCAGCGCAATCTACGAGATTTTCGTCCGGGACTTCTCGCCCGCCGGCGATTTCCGGGGGGTAACCCGTGGCCTGGACCGGATCCAGGCGGTCGGGGCGAACGTCGTGTGGCTGATGCCGATCTACCCGGTCGGGGTCCTCAACCGGAAAGGACCGCTCGGGTCGCCGTACGCGGTGCGCGACTACCGCGCGGTCGATTCCGCGTTCGGTACCGCCGCGGACTTCCGGGTCCTCGTGCGGGCGGTGCACGCTCACCGGATGAAGCTCATCCTCGACTGGGTTCCCAATCACACCGCCTGGGACAACGTCTGGGTCCGGGAGCACCCCGACTTCTACGTCCGCAACGATAGCGGCGGGCTGACCGTTCCGCGCGACGACCAGGGCAAGCTGACCGACTGGACCGACGTGGCGCAGCTCGATTACCGCAACCCGGCGCTGCGGCGCGCGATGATCGCCGCCATGCGGTATTGGCTGGAGGAGTTCGGCATCGACGGCTTCCGCGTCGACGCCGCCGGTTTCGTCCCGGACGACTTCTGGCGCGAGGCCCTGCCGGAGCTGCGCTCCGCCGTTCCGCGGCCGATCCTGCTCCTCGCGGAGTGGGGCGATCTCAAGATGCACCGGTTGGGCTTCGACCTCACCTACGCGTGGGACTCGTACAGCAGTCTCAAGAAGGTGTGGCGGGGCGCGCCGGCAGTCACCTTCGTCCGGCGCGAGCTGGCGGACCTCGGGGCCATGCCCCCGGGCGGCATGCGGCTCCGCTTCACCACGAACCACGACGAGACGGCCTGGGACAGTCCGCCGGTCACGCTCTTCGGCGGCGCGGCGGGAGCCCGCGCGGCTTTCGTGGCCATGGCGCTGTTGCCGGGCCGGCCGCTGCTCTATGACGGGCAGGAAGTCGAGAGCCCGCAGAAGCTCGGCCTCTTCGTACGGGACGCTGTCGCGTGGGATCAGCCCCACGCGGCCCAAGCCCGCGCCTTCTACCGACGGGTCGTGCAACTGGCGCGTACCGATACGACGCTCATCTCGGGGGCTCTCGGCGGCGTCGAGACCAGCGACACCACCGATGTGATCGCCTATCGGCGGGGAGGCGCTGTCGTGCTGGTGAACCCGCGGCCCCGCGAGGTGCGGGTCACCGTGACCGGCATCGACCTGGATCGCTCGCGGGATCTGCTGTCCAACCGCACCCAGCGCGGCAATACCGTCACCCTTCCGGCCTACGGTGCCGTAGTGCTGGTGCGGCGCGCCGGTGGCCACGCCGCGCCTAACGAGGGGGGCGGATAAGGTCGAGCACCAGGCTCTCTCTTGGGCCCAACGTGCCGGGAACCGGCAGGTAGCCCCGCATCCGCCCCTCCGCGTTCACGTCAAGCACCGCGCCATTGAGACCACCGAGCAAGTTCCTCGGCTGGTACCGGCCGGGCGGCAGCACGCCGTCCGCGGAGCCGATCGAGACGCCGGATACCGCCGCGGCGCCCAGGTTCGCCACCACGAGCACGGCGTGCTCGCCGGCGCGGCGGAGGTAGGCGGCGACCTGGGAGCTGCTGGCTGAGAGCGGCACCAGCCGGCCGGCCGCCAATGCCTCGCTTTCCTTTCGCAGGTGGATCAGCCGGCGGTAGAGGTTCAGCAGCGAGCCGGAGTCGCCGTGCTGCGCCTCGACGTTGGCCGTCAGCGAGTCCGGCTGGAGGCTCTCCCATGGCGTGCCGGAGGTGAAGCCCACTCCGTGACCCCGGCTCCACTGCATCGGGGTCCGCAGGCGCGGGTCCGGCTTGTCGCCGGTCATCCCGATCTCCTCGCCGTA
>JBGPVQ010000202.1:0-5692 GCA_041491785.1 Gemmatimonadota bacterium
CATCGTCTTCGACGAGCCGACCAGCAGCTTGAGCCACGTCGAGGCCGAGCGCCTGTTCGATCTGCTCGAGCGGCTGAAGCGGCGGGGGGTGACCTGCATCTACGTCTCCCACCGGATGCCCGAGGTGTTCCGGCTCTGCGACACCGTCAGCATCCTGCGCGACGGCAAGCACATTGCCACCCGGCCGATTGCGGGATTGTCCCGCGACGAGCTGGTGCAGATGATGATCGGGCGACCGGTCGCGGAATATCTCCCGCCCCCGGTGGACGCCGTTCCAGGCGAGCCGCTACTGCGGGTGGAAGGCCTCACCTCGCCGGGGAAGTTCGAGGACGTGTCGTTCACCCTGTTGGCCGGAGAGGTGGTCGGGCTGGCGGGGTTGGTCGGGGCGGGGCGTTCGGAGGTGGCCTGCGCCTTGTTCGGCCTCCCCCCGGCGCGAGGAGGGAAAATCGCGGTGGGCGGGCGGGAGATGCCCATTCGCGGCCCCGGCGACGCGATTCGGCTGGGCATCGGACTGGTGCCCGAGGATCGGAAGCGCCAGGGCTTGGTTCTCTCGGAGAGTGGGATGCACAACGTCTCGCTCCCCATCCTCAAGCGACTTTCCCGGCTTTCCTGGGTCCGCCGGGGTCTGGAGCGGGCGCTGGTTCGCCAGTTCTTCGATCGTCTCAAGGTGCGCACCAGCGGCTTGGACGCGCTGGTCTCGGGTCTCTCGGGCGGGAACCAGCAGAAGATCGTGTTGGCGCGGTGGCTGGCGGCTCGCTCCCGAGTACTGATCCTGGATGAGCCGACCCGCGGAGTCGATGTAGGCGCCAAGGCGGAGATTCACGCGCTCATCGGTGAGCTGGCCGCTCAGGGAACCACGATCCTCCTCATCTCGAGCGAGCTTCCCGAGCTCCTGAGCCTGTCATGCCGGATCCTGGTGCTCCGGGCCGGCCGGGTCGTGGCCGAAATGTCCCGGGAGTCGGCCACCCAGGATGGTCTCCTCCGCCTTATGGCCGGATTGGGGGACGCGGCGCCGCCAGGCATTCCCCTCGCCTCATAGTCCTTTCAACCCCCGGCGGCTGGCCGGTCGTGGGGGCCGGCTATATCCTACTATCTGGCGCTAGCCCCAATCCCAGGCCGAACCCCCCAGCACCCACCCCGGAGCCCCGCAATGGGATCCATCGGTTTTCGAGTGACCAGCTTGCTCGCTCTCACGGCCGCCCCGCTCTCGCTCGCCGCCCAGCCGAGCACCACCGACACCAGGATGCTCGCCCAGCCGGCCGTGAGCGCTACACAAATTGCCTTCGCGTACGCCGGCGACCTCTGGACCGCCCGACTGGACGGTGGCGACGTGCGCCGCCTCACGACCGCGGACGGCGACGAGAGCAACCCGGTCTATTCCCCGGACGGCAAGTGGATCGCCTTCGCGGGCAACTACGATGGCAATCTCGACGTGTATCTGATTCCTGCGAGCGGGGGCGAGCCGCGGCGTCTCACCTGGCACCCGGGCAACGACATTCCCCAGGCGTTCAGCCCGGACGGGGCACAGATCCTCTTCACCTCGAGCCGGGCCGATTTTTCGGGCCGCTACAGCCATTTGTGGACCGTGCCGGTTGGCGGCGGCGTCGAGAACCGGCTGCCGATTCCCAATGGGGCGCAGGCCACCTATTCGCCGGACGGCCGGTACATCGCCTACAACCCCATCGGCCGGGCGTTCGAGCAGTGGAAAGGCTATCGTGGAGGCCGAGTTTCCCAGCTCTGGATCATCGATACTCGGAACTGGGATGTGGAAAAGATTCCACAGCCCGTGGGCCGGTCCAACGACGTGGACCCCATGTGGCTCGAGGCCGGAGTGCTCTGGTTCCGTTCCGACCGGGACGGCGAGTTCAACCTCTACAAGTACGACCGGGCGACCAAGGCGGTCAGCCGGGTCACCACCCACTCCGATTTCCCCGTCATGGCGGCCTCGGCGGGTGGCGGGCACATCGCCTACGAGCAGGCCGGGTACCTCCACCTCCTGGACCCCGCCACCGGGAACGCCCATCGCCTGACGGTCGGCGTCGCCGCCGATCTCCGGGAGCCCCGCACCCGTTGGGTAAAGGGTCAGGAGTTCGTCCGCAACGTCAGCCCCTCGCCGACCGGGGCTCGAGTCGCCTTCGAGATGCGGGGCGAGATCGTCACGGTGCCCGCCGAGAAGGGCGATCCGCGAAATCTCACCAACACCCCGAGCGCCCACGAGCGGCAGCCGGCCTGGTCGCCCGACGGAAAGCAGATCGCTTACGTCTCCGATCAGGGCGGGGAATACCGCCTCCACATCGTGCCGCAGGACGGCAAGGGCGAGCACAAGGTGATCGAGGCCCGCGACGCCGGGTTCATCTTCGGGCTGGACTGGTCGCCCGACGGCAAGCGCATCGCATACTACGACAATTCTCAGAGCATTTACGTTCTCGACATCGCCACCGGCGCCTCCCGCAAGGTCGCCGGGAATCGAGTGTACACGCCGCTGGTCGGGCTCAGCTACTCCTGGTCGCCGGACTCGCGCTGGCTCGCGTACACGGTCGACACCCAGCCCCTGGTGAGCACGCTCTTCCTCTATGACGCCGATCAGGACAAGTCCACGGCCATCACCGAGGGGCTGAGCGAGGTCACCCAGCCGGCCTTCGAGCGGAGCGGGGAATACCTCTACCTCCTCGCCTCGACCGACGCCGGCCCCGCGCTCGACTGGTTCGCCCAGAGCAACGCCGGTCTACACCGTACCCGGGCCATCTACGCCATCGCGCTGGCGAAGGACGCGCCGAACCCGTTCGTCAAGGAGAGTGACGAGGAGAAGGCCGCGGCCGGACCGGCGTCCCCCGCCAAGCCCGACTCAGCCAAGCCGGCGACGCCCGCGCCCGCCAAGCTGGCCACCACGATCGATTTCGAGGGGATCTCCCAACGCATCGTCGCCTTCCCGATCGCCCCCGCGGAGATCGAGGAGCTCAAGGTGGGTGAGGCGAACCAGGTCTACTACCTGCGGATCACCGACGGGAAGGGGGTGATCCGGCGCTACGACATCGCCAAGCGGAAGGATGACGCCGTCGTCCCCGAGGCCAACCGATTCGACCTGACCCGCGACGGCAAGAAGCTGCTCTACGTCATGCAGGGCAACAACTGGTTCCTGACCCCGGTGGCCGGGCTCCAGCCCGGTCAGGGCCGCCTCAACCTGGCGGCGGTCGACCTCCAGATCGAGCCGCGTGCGGAGTGGCCCCAGATGTTCGACGAGGCGTGGCGGATCAACCGAGACTACTTCTACGCGCCGAATTACCACGGGGTCAACTGGAGCGTCCAACGGGCGAAATACGCTCCGTTCATCAAAGAGGCCGCCACCCGCGCCGACGTCGATCGGGTGATCCGCTGGCTCCTCTCCGAGCTTCGGGTCGGCCACAGCTACCAGGGCGCCGGCCCGCGCCTCACCCGGCCACCATCGGTGGGGGTCGGCCTCCTCGGCGCGGACTTCGAGGTTGCCAACGGCCGGTACCGCATCGCCCGAATCTACGGCGGCCTGAATTGGAACCCGACCCTCCGCGCGCCGCTCACCGAGCCCGGCGTGGACGTGCGGGTGGGGGACTATCTGCTGGCGCTCAACGGCGTCGAGCTGCGCACTCCCACCAACCTGTACGCCCCGTTCGAGAATACCGTGGGAAAGGGCATCGAAATCACGGTCGGACCTAACCCGGATGGGAGCGGATCCCGCACCATGACGGTGGTGCCCATCGCCTCCGAAGGGGCGCTCCGCAACCGGGCCTGGATCGAAGGCAATCTCCGGAAGGTCGACTCGGCCACCGGGGGTCGGGCCGCGTACGTCTATGTGCCGAATACGGCGGACGCGGGTTACAACTCCTTCAAGCGCTACTTCTATCCGCAGGCGCACAAGGACGCGATCATCGTCGACGAGCGCTTCAACGGCGGCGGGTCCCTGGCCGACTACTACGTCGACATCCTGGGCCGGCCCGCGCTGAGCTGGTGGGCGATGCGCTACGGAGACGATCTCAAGACCCCGACCGCTTCGATTCAGGGTCCCAAGGCGCTGCTCATCGACGAGACCGCCGGCTCCGGCGGCGACTACTTCCCCTGGATGTTCCGGCGGCTCAAGCTCGGGCCGCTCATCGGCCAGCGCACCTGGGGCGGGCTGGTGGGAATTCTCGGCTTCCCGGTCCTGATGGACGGCGGGACAGTGACCGCGCCCAACCTTGCCATCTGGACGCCGGACGGCGGATATATCGTCGAGAACGAGGGTGTCCCGCCGGATGTGGCGGTGGAGCAGACCCCCAAGGAGGTCATCGCCGGTCACGATCCCCAACTGGAGCGCGCCATCGCCTGGGTGAACGAGGAGCTGCGGAAGAATCCTCCAGCGGCCCCCCGGAGGCCCCCGTATCCGGTCAAGGCGCCGAAGCCCTGAGCGGGTGGCTGGACGTGAATTACGGTTCCCTCTATCCCGCCCTCCGGCGCCGGGAGGCGCGCGGGCTGGTGAAGGGAAGCTGGGGCGCCTGCGAGAACAACCGACGCGCCCGCTCCTACGACCTGACGGCCGCGGGCCGGAGGCAGCTCGGCGTCGAGCGTGCCACCGGGGAGCGCTTCTCCCAGGCGCTCGGCCTCATGCTCGCATCGCGCTCACAGCGGCTTGTGAACATGAAGACCTTCGACCCGCGCCGGGCGGCGCGGGTCAATCTCATGGAAACTCTCCGGCCGGATTGAGGGCGGATCGTCTCCGGGGGTGACTAACCCGCGCGGGGGGGGTAGTTTCTCCGGAGCAGCTTCCCCTCGTTCCGGGAGACTCTCATGCCCGCGCCCAGCGTCACGGATCTGATCAGCCAGCTCGACACCGCGGTCGAGTCCCTCGAAGTCCGATTCCGGATCGGAGAAGTCACCGCCGACCACGTTCAGCAACTCAAGAGCGCCGTCGACGACTCCCGGCTCCGGCTCTGGGCCTTGCTCAAGACCGGCACCAGCGAGGAAGGCCGTGCCTTCGAGGAGCGGTACCTGATCCGGCGGGCCAAGGAGCTCTGCGGCCGCCTGTCGACCGAGATCAAGGCCGGCACGATCAGCACCGGGCACCCCGAATATGCGGAATTGAGCGTGGCCACCTCCGAGCTCGCTCAGGCGATCGACCGGGTGCGCGGATGAGCCGCCTGCCGGTCCTCGCCGCTCTGCTCCTGATCGGCGGTCAGGGCGTTGCCACCGCGCAGCGGCCCGGCGGACTCACCCCGGAGGCCGCCGCCAAGCGCTGGGACACCGAGAAGGAGCTTCAATCGCTGGCCGTGGTCGAGCGCAAGGTGATGATGCCGATGCGGGACGGCATACGCCTGGCCACCGACATCTATCGCCCCAAGGACACCTCGAGGAAATACCCGGTCATCTTCAGCAAGACCCCATACAATTTCAATTTCTGGGACGTGCGGAACGGCGTGCCCAGCGACATGACCGCGGCGCTCACCGCCGTCAAGCGGGGGTACGCCTACCTGGTCCAGAACGAGCGCGGCCACTTTTTCTCCGAGGGGAACTACGACATTCTCGGTGCCCCCCGCACCGACGGCGACGATGCCATTTCCTGGATGGCGCGGCAGCCCTGGTCCAATGGCAAGGTCGGCACCGTCGGCTGCTCTTCGACCGCCGAGTGGCAGATGGGGGTGGCGGCGCTGGGAAACCCCGCCTACGCGGCCATGAACCCCCAGGG